>NZ_AZSN01000007.1:0-61642 GCF_000576225.1 Methylibium sp. T29-B
GCGCGCACAGGCCTCGGCTTCACGACCTGAGGCACACCTTCGCCGTGCACACGCTGCTGCGCTGGTACCGCGAGGGCGCCGATCTGCAGGCCAGGATGCCGGTGCTGGCCACCTACCTCGGCCACGCCTCGATCGACGGCGCCCAGGACTACCTGCAGATGACCGCCGAGCTGTACCCGGAGATCGTCTCGCGATCGGACGCCGCCTTCAGCGACGTCATTCCGCGCAGGCCCTGGAGGTCGTCATGAAGCCGACCGACCTCTCCCTGCACGTGACGAACTTTCTCACGCGCTATCTCGCCGGCCAGCGCAACCTGAGCCCGAACACGATCAAGGCCTACCGCGATGTGTTCACGCTGGTGCTGCGCTTCGGCCGTGACGGCCGCGGCATCGCCGTCGAGCGCCTGTCCTTGGCCTACATCGACGTGGCCTTTGTCGAGGCGTTCCTCGATCACCTGGCGCAGGAGCGGAAGTGTTCGATCCGTACGCTGAACCAGCGGCTGGCCGTGCTGCACGCGTTCTTCCGCTACGTGCAGTCGGAGGTACCGGAGCGGATGTTGCAGTGCCAGAAGATCATGCGATGCCGCTGCGGCGCCACGTCCAGGTGCCGGTGGCCTACATGTCCAAGGACGAGCTGACGCAGGTGCTGGCGCACCCCGATCCGACCACGCCGGCCGGCCGGCGCGACGCGGTGATGCTCAGCGTGTTGTACGACACCGGCGCCCGGGCGCAAGAGTTGATCGATCTGAACGCACACGACGTGCGCCTGACGACGCCGGCCCAGGTGCGGCTCCTGGGCAAGGGACGCAAGGTGCGCGTGGTGCCCCTGATGGACGCCACGGCTCGGCTGCTGCGCGACCATCTGCGGGAGAACGATCTTGACCGGCCCGAGCGAGGCCATCTGCCTCTGTTCCAGAACCGCCAGGGCTGGCGCTTGTCGAGGTCGGGCCTGCGGTACCTGCCGCACTGCCACGTGCAGGCCGCCCGGTCGGCGGTCCCCGGCTTCACGCAGAAGATCAGCCCCCACAGCATGCGGCACACGAAGGGCATGCACCTTCTGCAGAGCGGCGTGTCGCTGGAGATGATCCGCGACTTCCTCGGGCACGTGGACGTGAAGACGACGCAGATCTACGCCAGGGCGAACCTGGAGATGAAGCGACGCGCGCTGGAGAAGGTGGCTGGCGAGTCGCCATCGGCGGCGTTGCCGTCCTGGCAGCAGAGCAAGTCGCTGCTGGACTGGCTGCGCTCGCTGTAGGCCGGCGCCAGGCCTGCCTCGCAGACCCAGCAGGGGCTGGGCTGCGAGGTGTTATGCGCAGACGGGGTCTCCGGGTTCCTTGGGAGTCGGGGCCGTCCGGTCCTTGCTGCGCATAACCGCGGACGAACCTAAATACGCGTTCGTGATCTGCGGCCGACCGTGGCCGAGCAGGGCGGACACGTGTTGCCGCGCGGCGCTGTCGGCGTCCGCCGCGACTCCCTGGCCGCCGGCCACCGGGGGCAGCGAGCCGGTCAGCTCGGTGTAGCGGTTGGCGGCGAACTGGTGTCGCAGGCCATGCGGAACCACGCGCAGATCGCGCTTCGTGATGCCGAAGCGCTCCATCACGTAGCGCAACCGGCGCAGCGCCTGAACCAGCGTCAGGTTCGGGTCGCCGACGCTGCCCTGCGTGCCTTTGGCGACGTGGCAGGCGTAGGTGACCGCATGGCGGCACAAGGCATCGTCGATCGGCACGTAGCGCTGCCGCCCGCCTTTCGTGCCGCGGTGGGTGTCGAGGTACTGGACCGTTCCGCTCCAGTCCTCCCCATCCGATCCTGAATCGCCCTTTGCCTGGCGCGCCGTCGCCACGTCGACGTGCGGACGCAGCATCAGGCTCTCCTTGAACCGCAGCCCGAAGGCGAGCATCAGCCAGAGGCTTGCCGCCGCGTGCACGTCGTAGTCCTCGACATCGCGGATCACCGACGCGACATCGATGCCCAGGGCGCGCCACGACTTGTCGTTCGTCGTGATGCCGCTACGGCGGTACAGCGCGGGGTCGTCGAAGTACGCCCGGATGGGCTTGAGCAGCTTGGGCTTGCCGATCCAGCGGGTGAAGGTCTTGAGGTGCGAGTAGTACGTCGGGATCGTGCCCGGCGCCAGGCGGCCGGCCTTGGCTTCGGCGCACCAGTGCGCCAGCACGAAGTCGGCATGGCGACCGCTGAACGAGCGCGGGTCGAGCTTGAAGGCCTTGACCGGGTTGTGGTGCAGAAACCGGAACACCCACACGCAAAGCCGGCCACGCGACTGGGCGGTGCGATGCCCGATGTTCTTGGCCTTGACCGCGTGCTGCCAGTTGTACCGGCGCAGGATCAGCGCCAGCACGTGCATGCACCGCTGCGGCTGCAGCGGCAGGGTGTCGAGATCGACGGTGAGCGGATCGGTTTGGGACATGGCGACCTCCGGGTGCCGGTGAATCGAAATTGACGGCCCGTTGAGAGACCGACAGGTGCCGAGCCAGGCATCGAGTCGGTTGCGCGTCCCCCACGCGCGGTTGCCTCGGGTTCGGACGGCAGCACCGTCCAGGCCTTCGTAAAAGTGATCGCCTTGCACACGGTGCGTACACGCGTGGCTGTCCGCTCGGGGCGGACCGCGACGCCAACTCGGCAGGGGCCGAGGGCGGGCGCGGCATGGTGTGCGGGCGTCACCCGTACGTCGGCCCATCGAGGGGCCGCACGCGGACGTTCAACCGGACCGAAAGGCACCACCGCAGCCAACGCGGTGGGCGGTCCGTTCACGCAGGTCCCACGGATACCGGTCAAGCCGGTGTGCCGTGGGTCGCGGTCGCTCGAGGCGGCCGCGGCGCGTGATGCTGGAACGTCGGGGGAAAGGAGGCGGGTGCCTGTGGGCACGCCGCAATCCACGGCCTCGGGGGCCATGGCGGCTGGTGGGTGAACTTGGCGGATCGAGTCCGCATGGATCCGGGGCTCTTAGCCCTCGGCGACCGAGGTCACCGTACTGATGGGCTTCCTTCGACGCAGCGACTGTGCACTGTGCCCGGTGTGGAAGCTACCGGCTTGACGCACCGCAATCATGTGCCAGCGCGACGCGGACCTCAAGCTCGAAATGTGCCGATTAGCGCGCCGTGATCGAGGTCGGCTCGCAGAGCGAGAGGGGTTGACAAGCCTTCTTCCTACCTCTGCCTCCGAAGGACCAGGACAGGAGTGTCTGGCGGGCCATTCGCGCGACTGCGGCACTTGACGGGACCGAGTCGGGTGCGACCGTGGAGCGACTTGCGGAAGCACCGGTGCGGCGGCGGCGAGGTGGGAGTGCAGCGAGAGCCGCGTTCCACCGAGGTCGTCGTGGCGCGCGACCTGATCGCGATAGCGCGCCGGGTTGGACGATCTTCCGCCTGGAAGCGAGCCATCGGCCGTCCGATGCTGGGCGGTCTTCACTGAACCTGTTGGAGGAACTCCATGACAGCAGTCGTCAGAGCCATCGACGTCGGCTTCGGCTACACCAAGTTCACGGTCGGCGGGAGCGCCTCGGACATCCGCTGCGCCCGCTTCCCTTCACTGGCCTGCCTCAGCACGCGTGACCCGTCGGCATCGCTGGGCGCGGAGCGCCGTCGGACCTTCGCGATCCCGATCAAGGGCGTCTTCTACGAGGTCGGCCCCGACGTGGTCCTCGCGGGCGACGGATTCCGCGCCACGCAGATCCACCACCGCTACATCGACACGCCGGAGTACCTGGCACTAGCCCGCGGCGCCATGCGCTCGATGAGGGTCGAACACATCGACCTGCTCGTGGTCGGCCTGCCCGTGGCGACCTTCGCCGCCGACAAGGCCGCGCTCGAAAAGCTGATGACCGGCCGGCACGACGTGGGCGGTGGCAAGACCGTCCACGTGCGCAAGGCACTGGCGATGGCCCAGCCGCATGGCGCGCTGATCGACTATGCGGACCAGCACGACCGCGTGCTCGCGATGCAGGACGAACAAAGTCTGGTGATCGACCCGGCTCTCGCACCTTCGACTGGTTGGTGGCGCGCGGCATGAGGCTGTCGCACAAGCGCAGCCACTCCGTCGACCGCGGCGTGGCCGACATCCTGAACCTCATCGCGGACGACGTCAGCGTGGAGATCGGCTCTACCTACACCGGCCTGGACAGCATCGACCACGCGCTGAGGACCGGCAAGGCGTTGAACGTGTACCAGAAGACCTATCAGCTCTCACGCATGAAGCCGATGGTGGAGAGCATCGCCCGACAGGCCGTCGCGGCCATGATGCGGCGCATCGGCCCCGCCTACGACGTGCGCAACGTGATCCTGGTCGGCGGCGGTGCGTTCCTGTTCCGCAAGGCGGTCATGCAGGCGTTCGCATCGCACGAGGTGCTGGAGGTCAAGGAGCCGATGTACGCCAACGTGCGCGGCTATCAGATCGCAGGTTCCAACTATGTGGCTGCGGCCACGCAGGGCACGGGCGTTGTGGTGGCGGAAGGGGGCAGGGCATGAGTGCCGTCGACACGAAGACAGATCAGAGCGTCCGGCTGCTTTTCGAACTGTCGCGCGACGACAACCCGCGGCTGTTCGACGACCTGATGCGATTCAACAAGGGGCCCAAGCGCGTCAATCGGCTGCGATTCCTCGCCCATGAGGGCCTGCTGGCACAGCAGTGGACTTTGGGCATGACCATTCAGGTGCCGGTGCCGATGGCGGCCGCGCCAAAGGCGCTACGGCATGTCGGCGTGGACCCAGCTGTGGCGCGCCAGACCAGCCAGGCGTTCGAGGTCAGCGCGGGCGGAGCGGAGGATTGATGCGGCGCCAGCGCAAGGCGAAGCGCGCGGTCAGCGCGTCAGCGTTATCGCAGATGGCAGTCTGCGAGCAGTTGTTCGTGTTCGAGCACTTCGAGGGAAAGCGCCCAACGCGCGAGCAGAGGGCGGCCCTGCAACGTGGGCTGCGGGTGCACCGGAAGTTCGCGTCGGAAGGGGAGTCGGAAGCAGCGCGGGTCGGCCGCTGCTTCATTGCCACGCATGTCTTCGGCGAGGGGCCGGAGACGCGAGTTCTGCGGCAATTCCGCGATCGGTTCCTGCGTCACACGCGCGCGGGCCGACGTGTGATCCTCGGGTATTACAGCGTGGCCCCCTTGATCTGCCGGGCCATGGCGCGCGAGCCGAGGCTGCAGGCTGTTGTTCGAACGGTGCTGAAGCCATTGGTGTGGGTAGCCTCACTCAGCCTTGACGTCTCGGAGGGCAGACGTGTCAGATGAGGTTTGGTACGCGGTTCTGGTCGTTGCAGCAGTCTTCGCCGGCGTCTGGGCGATTGTTCGCGGAAAGCGCGGCCGGCATGTCCGCGCAGAGGACTTGCTGCCAGAGCAACTTAAAGACGACGCCCTTGTCTACGTGGAGCGTACGTTTCGGTCCCGAGAGCACCCGCTTATGGTGGCGAGAGTCGATCGGGCGTACCGAAGCCGCCGAGGGCAGATCACCCTTGTGGAGCTGAAGACCCGGGCGCAAGTCAAGGCGTACCCTTCGGACGTCGTCGAGCTGTCGGCACAGCGACATGCGTTGTCGAGCGAGACCGGTGAACAGGTCTCGCCGGTGGCCTTCGTCGTCGTGGAATCGAATGGCGTACGCACACCGCTGCCGGTGCGTCTGCTGTCTCGAGACGTGGTTAGAGCCCTTGCACGAAGGCGCGAGCAGCTTCTCAACGGACTGCGTACGCCGCGCTTTACTTCTCACCCGCGGCTGTGTGCCGGCTGTTCCTATCGGAAACGCTGCCATCCTGGTCGGATGTCTGTGGACGGGCATGGCTTTTCGGAGGTACCAACGAGGCGGGTTCTCGGACCTGGAGACTGATCGCCTCGAGCACGCCAGCCCAGCGCTCCAGTGCGTGCTTCCGTTCCGCGAAGTAGTCGTACTGGTTGTAGATGCCCTCGACATCTCGCACCTTGTGATTCAAAGCGCGTTCCGCGACGAAACGGTCGACCCCGAGCGCGGCCAAGTGCGTGCGCGCCGTCCTTCGCATGTCGTGCACGGTGAAGTGCTCAACGTCGACCAGTTCAAGTCGCCGCAAGGCCACGATCAGGGTGTCGGGGCTGACGTGCTCGAACCGGTTCTTTCGGGGGACACCGGCCTTCATGTGGACGAGGCGACGTGCCGGAAACAGATATGCGCTGCCCGCGGCGTGCACCTGAAGTTCACGTAACCAGGAAACGACCAGCGGCGCAAGCGGGATGTCGATGGCCGTGCGCTTCTTCGTGCGCGAGGGCTGCAGGCGCCAGACCCCTACGTCGAGATCGAACTCGCCCCACCGGGCCGACAGCAGTTCCATCTTGCGCACGCAAAGCGCCAGCAAGAGCCAGATCGACAGCTCGTTGACGCGCCCGAAGTTGAGGGTCATGCGCATCGCGCGAGCTAGCTTGATGAGTTCGTCCCGATCGAGCCACCGCCCCCGCGGAATTTCCGTTCCCCCAGCGTCCGACTGCTCAAATCCGCTCGCGGGGTTGACCTCGATCCAGCGCTGCTTGACAGCGAAGTGGAACATGCGGAACAGGTAGCGCAGGGCGTCGTTCGCGACGGTCGGCGCTCCCTTTGCAACGATCCGAGTCAGCACGTCGTCGATGTGAGAAGGGCGGATCTGATCGACCGACAGCCGCCCGATCACCGGGTTGATGTGCAGGCGAATGACCCGTTCGACCACCTCGGGGTACTTGTATCGGGGAAGGATGTGACGCTGGTACCACTGTTGTCCGAGCGAACGGACATCGGCGCGATCGGCAGCCGCTTGCTTCTCGGCGCGTTTGGCGACCGCAACGTCGACGCCTTGCTGGAGCTGCACCCGGTCTCGCCTGGCGAGCTCGCGGGCGTCCTTCAAGGAGATGTCGGGATAGCGGCCGAGCACCTTCTCCTTGTTCTTCCCGGCCCACCGGTACCTCAGGACCCAGGAGGCCTTGCCGAGCCGGGCCCCGGCCTCGGTAGCGAAGAAGGTAAGGCCTTCGCCGATACCCTTGTCGACGGGCCCGGCGGCGAGCCAGCCTTCAGTGTCTTGTCCGTAGCGGTCCCAGTCATCGCGCGGCCTCCAGCCCGATCCGTGGGGGGAAAATCGGGAGGCGTCGCGCGCCTCGGGGGCGGATGCGTTCCCCCCACGTTTTCCCCCACACAAAACATGCGCTTCACTGGGAAGTCCTGCTACCTCCTGGCACTACGTTCCACACGAAATCAACGGCTTACGAGGCCCTTTGGGGTGGCATCGCACCCCTTGAACCACTACTCGATGTTCTGCACCTGCTCGCGCATCTGCTCGATCGCGACCTTCATCTCCACGGAGATCTGCGTCAGCTCCAATGCGGCCGACTTCGAGCCCAGCGTGTTGGCCTCGCGCTGCAACTCTTGAATCAGGAAGTCCAGGCGCTTGCCGAGCTCGCCACCGGCCTTCAACAGACGTTCGATCTCGTCGAGGTGGGCGCCGAGCCGCGCCAGCTCCTCGGCCACGTCGATCCGGATGGCATAAGCGGCCGCCTCGTTCAGGGCGCGTTCCTGCAGTGCCTGCTGCGGCAGGGTCTGCGCAGCACCGCTCGATGCCAGGGCTTCCTGCCAGCGCTCCAAGAAGCGTTGCTGCTGGCGCTGCACCACCTGCGGCACCAGCGGCTGGGCATCGCTGGCCAGCTGCCGCACGCGGTGGACGCGCTGCATCAGCACCACAACGAGCTTCTCGCCCTCGCGCGCGCGCGCTTCGACCAGCCCCGTCACGGCGCGCCGGGCGGCATCGAGCGCCGCGTCGTCGAGCCGCACCGCCGGCGCCGCGCCGCGGCACCACTGCAGCACCTCGTGCACCGTCAGCGGCGGGGCGTTCGGCAGCCACGATTGCACGGTGTTTTCCAGGCGCGACAGCGTGTGCAGCTGATCGGTCTGCGGCTGGGGCCAAGCGGTGCCGGCGTCGTCCCGCGTCGCGAGCCGCAACTCGATCTTGCCGCGCCGCAGCTGGCCGGTGATCAGCTCACGCAGCGCCGGTTCCAGCGCGCGCATTTCGTCAGGCATGCGAAATGCGATGTCCAGGAAGCGGCTGTTGACCGAGCGCAATTCCACCATCACCCCGGCGAACGGACCGTGCCCGCTCTCGCTGGCGTTTTCCCCTGTGGCGGAGGCCCCGGTCGATGCGCTTGCATAACCGGTCATGCTGTAAACTGCCATCGAACTTATCGCATTGCAAAATCCGATTATGTCAAAGCTGAAACCCGCGCCACTGCCTGCGGGCACCGTGGTCGGGGGTTACCAGGTCATCAAGAAGTTGGCGGCCGGCGGCTTTGGTGTCGTCTATCTCTGCGAAGACAGCGAGCGGCGGCTGATCGCGCTGAAGGAATACCTGCCCGCCTCGCTGGCCGAACGTTCGGTGGGTGAACTCACGCCCCGAGTCAAACCCGAGAAGCAGCCGCTGTACCGCCTGGGCTTGAAGAGCTTCTTCGAGGAAGGCCGTTCGCTCGCGCAGATCAGCCACCCGAGCGTGGTCTCGGTGCTGAACTTCTTCCGCGAGAACGAGACCGTCTACATGGTGATGAACTACCTGCAGGGCGACACCCTTCAGGACTTCATCGTCACGGCACGCGACCTGAAGCGCGACAAGGTTTTCAGGGAATCGACGATTCGTTCACTGTTCGACGAGATCCTCCGTGGACTGCGCATCGTGCATCAGCACAAGATGCTGCACTTGGACATCAAGCCGGCGAACATCTTCATCACGAACGACAACAAGGCGGTCATGCTCGACTTCGGCGCGGCCCGCGAGGTGCTGTCGAAGGAAGGCAATTTCATCCGTCCCATGTACACGCCGGGTTTCGCTGCGCCTGAGATGTACCGGCGCGATGGCACGCTCGGCCCCTGGACCGACATCTACGCGATCGGCGCGTGCATCTACGCCTGCATGCAGGGCTATCCGCCGAACGACGCGCCGCAGCGCATCGAGAAGGACCGCCTCGGGCTTTCGCTGTCGCGCTTGCGCAATGTGTATTCCGACAACCTGATCGAAGTCACCGAATGGTGCATGTCGCTCGACCCGCTGTCGCGCCCGCAGAGCGTGTTCGCGCTGCAGAAGGAACTGGCACGCGAGACCGAGCGCCGCTATACCAAGCTCAGTTTCAGCGAGCGGCTGAAGCTGCAGCTCGAAAACATCAAGACCGGCGCGAAGGCGTGAGGATCGCCGCATGAGGTTCTCCGTCTACCAGATCAGCCGCAAGGGCGGCCGCGAGAAGAACGAAGACCGCATGGGCTATTGCTACACGCGGGATTCGGGGCTGTTCGCGCTGGCCGACGGCATGGGAGGGCACCCGGAGGGCGAGGTCGCCTCGCAGCTCGCGCTGCAGACGCTGGCCGCCATGTTCCAGCGCGATGCCAAGCCGGTGCTGAAGGACCCGATGCGCTTCCTGCACGATGCCATCATCGCGGGCCATCACCAGCTGATCCGCTACGCCACCGAGAAGGCGTTGATCGACACGCCACGCACCACCATTGTCGCCTGCGTTCTGCAGGGCAACACCGCCTACTGGGCGCACTGCGGTGATTCCCGGCTCTACCTGGTTCGCGGCGACAAGCTCATCGCCCGCACCCGCGACCACAGCTATTCCGAGCTGCAGGACACGATGGCGCAGGTTGTGCCGATGGGCGAGCGCTTCAACCGCAATGTGCTGTTCACTTGTCTGGGCAGCCCGGGCAAGCCCGTCGTCGATACCGTGGGGCCGTTGATCCTGCAGAAGCGCGATCGCCTGCTGCTCTGCTCCGACGGTCTGTGGGGCAGCATCAGTGACGACACCATCACCGAGCAGCTCGCCACGCGCTCGATCTCCGACGCCGTGCCTGAACTCGTCGAGCAGGCCCTGCGCAAGGGGGGGCCGAAGAGCGACAACGTGACCGTGCTCTCGGTCGAGTGGGAGGCGGCGGAGAATGCCGTCCCGGACCAGGCCATATCCACCCAGACCCTGGGCGAGGAGGTGTTCGCCTCCACGATCCAGGCCAGTGTCGGCGCCGGCTCCGGCGAACCCGACGAGCTGGACGAAGCCGAGATCGACCGCTCGATCCGCGAGATCAACGAGGCCATCCGGCGCTCGTCCGAATCCAAGAAGCACTGAAAGGCCCGCCATGGGTTTCGAACGCACGCAAGCCCGTGCAGCGGACGCTTTGCGCCCGCTCACCATCACCCGCCGCTACACGAAGCACGCCGAGGGTTCGGTGCTGATCGCCTTCGGCGACACCAAGGTGCTGTGTACGGCCTCGGTCGAGGAGAAGGTGCCGCCGCACAAGCGCGGCTCCGGCGAGGGCTGGGTCACCGCCGAGTACGGCATGTTGCCGCGCTCCACCCACACGCGTAGCGACCGTGAGGCCGCGCGCGGCAAGCAGAGCGGTCGCACGCAGGAGATCCAGCGCCTGATCGGTCGCTCGCTGCGTGCGGTGTTCGACTTGAAGGCATTGGGCGAGCGCAGCATCCACCTCGACTGCGACGTGCTGCAGGCCGACGGTGGCACGCGCACCGCGGCGATCACCGGCGCCTACGTGGCGGCGCACGACGCGGTGACCTGGTTGCTGGCGCAGGGCAAGATCGGGGCCTCGCCGATCCGCGAGCCGGTGGCAGCGGTCAGCGTCGGCATCGTGCAGGGCACGCCCCTGCTGGATCTCGAGTACATCGAGGACTCCGCCTGCGATACCGACATGAATGTCGTGATGACCGGTGCCGGCCACTTCATCGAGGTGCAGGGTACCGCCGAAGGCGCTGCCTTCAGTCGCGCCGAGATGGACCGGCTGCTGGCGCTAGCCGAGCAGGGCATCCGTACCCTGGTCGCGGCCCAGGCCGCGGCGTTGAAGGACTGAGGTCCCCGCCGTGCGCGTGGTCCTGGCCTCCAACAACGCGAAGAAGCTGGTCGAACTGCAGCGGCTGTTCGCCGCGCTGCCGATCGAACTGGTGACGCAGGGTTCGCTGGGCATCGCCGAGGCCGAGGAGCCGCACCACACCTTCGTCGAGAACGCGTTGGCCAAGGCGCGGCACGCCGCTGCAGAGGCGGGCTGTGCGGCGATCGCCGACGACTCCGGCCTGTGTGTCGATGCGCTGGGGGGCGCTCCCGGGGTCGTTTCGGCCCATTACGCGACGGTCGTGCTGCCGGCCGCCGATCGCGAGGCACAGCGTGCAGTGCAGGACGCCGCCAACAACGCGCTGCTGCTCGATCGACTGCAAGGGCAGGCGGACCGGCGCGCCAGCTTCGTCAGCACCCTGGTCGCTTTGCGCCATGCCGACGATCCCCAGCCGCTGATCGCTTTCGGCCGCTGGCAGGGCGAAATCCTCGACGCGCCGCGCGGCGAGGCCGGCTTCGGCTACGACCCGCTGATGTTCATCCCGGCGCTCGGCCGCAGCGTCGCGCAGATGCCGGCCGAAGAGAAGAGCCGCTGCAGCCACCGGGCTCTCGCCGCGCGCGACATGCTTGCGCTGATGCGCGCACACTGGCTCGCGTGAACACGCGAGCTATCGACGTCGCGGCGCTGCACCAGCGCGCCGGCACGCTGCAATTGGCGGCCTTGCCGCCGCTGGCGCTGTACGTCCACCTGCCGTGGTGCCTGAAGAAGTGCCCCTACTGCGATTTCAACTCGCATGAGTTGACGACGGCGCCCATGCTCCGGCCCGACAGGCCCGGGGCTGGAACAGGCCGTGCGCTCGACGCCGGAGTGGAGTCGCGCTACCTCGACGCGCTGCGCGCCGACCTGGAGGGGGCTCTGCCGCTGGTCTGGGGCCGGCGCGTGGTCAGCGTCTTCATCGGCGGCGGCACGCCCAGCCTGTTCTCGCCCGACGCGATCGGGCAACTGCTGGCCGACGTGCGCGCCCGGTTGCCGCTGGAGCCCGGCTGCGAGATCACGCTCGAGGCCAACCCGGGCACCTTCGAGCGGGAGCGCTTCCGCGCTTTCCGCGCGGCCGGCGTGACGCGTCTGTCGATCGGCGTGCAGAGCTTCGACGACGCCAAGCTGAAGGCGCTGGGCCGGGTGCACGATCGCGCCCAGGCCCTGGCGGCTGTCGAGGAAGCGCGCTCGGCCTTCGACACCTTCAACCTCGACCTGATGTACGCGTTGCCAGGCCAGAGCCTGGCCGATTGCGAGGCCGACGTGCGGCAGGCGCTCACCTTCGAGCCGCCGCACCTGAGCGTCTACCACCTGACGCTGGAGCCGAACACCCAGTTCGCGTCGCGCCCGCCGGCCGGTCTGCCCGACGACGACACCGCCTTCGGCATGCTCGATCGCATCACCGAACTCACCACCGCAGCGGGCCTGGGGCGCTACGAAGTCTCGGCCTATGCGCGGCCCGGCCACCGCTGCCAGCACAACCTCAACTACTGGCAGTTCGGCGACTACTTGGGCATCGGGGCCGGTGCTCACAGCAAGCTCAGCTTCGCGCACCGCGTCCTGCGCCAGACCCGCTGGCGCGAGCCGGCGGCCTACCTGCGGCAGGCGGTGGAGGGCGCGGCGGTGTCCAACGAGCACGAGGTGGCGCGCCAGGAACTGCCGTTCGAGTTCATGCTCAATGCGCTGCGCTTGAGGGAGGGCTTCGAACTGGCCCGGTTCGCCGAGCGCACCGGCCTCGCGGTGACCGCGATCCAGCGCGGGCTGGAGGCGGCCGAGGCCAAGGGCCTGATCGAGCGCGATCTCCAGCGTGTCTGGCCGACCGAGCGCGGCTTCGATTTCCTCAGCGACCTGCAGTCGCTGTTCCTGCCGTAGCCAGCCGCGCGTGAAGCTCAGACCCGGTTGAGCGAGAGGCCCGCGGTGCTGCGCAGGCGATCGAGCAGGTGCGGTGCGATCTGCGACAGCGGCAGCACCTCGTGCGCCGCGCCGGCCGCGATGGCCTCGCGCGGCATGCCGAACACCACGCAGCTCGCCTCGTCCTGGCACAGGTTGTAGCTGCCGGCGTCGCGCATCTCACGCATTGCCTTGGCGCCGTCGGCGCCCATGCCGGTCAGCATGATGCCGATGGCGTTCGGGCCCACCACGCGGGCCGCGCTCTTGAACAGCACCTCGACGCTGGGCTTGTGGCGGTTGACCGGCTCACCGTCCTGCACGCGGGCGACGTAGTTGGCGCCGCTGCGCTCCACGCTCAGGTGCAGGCCGCCGGGGGCGATGTAGGCGTGCCCGGGCAGCACGCGCTCGCCGTCGCGTGCCTCGCGCACGCTGATGCGGCACAGGCCGTCGAGCCGGTTCGCGTAGCTGGTCGTGAAGCCGGGTGGCATGTGCTGGGTGATCACGACGGCCGGGGCGTCGGCCGGCAGCGCCATCAGCACCTCCTTGGTGGCCTCGGTGCCGCCGGTCGAAGCGCCGATGAACACAATCTTCTCGGTCGACAGAGGCCCAGGCTGGCGGCCGGCGCGGCCGCGCGCGGTGCGCTGGCACCGGGCGCCGGCGACGGCGCCGTGACCAGCTTGCGCACGCGGGCCTGGGCCGCGGTGCGGATCTTCTCGGTGATGTCGGCGCCGAGCTGGCGCAGGCCATCGGCGACGCCGATCTTCGGCTTGGCGACAAAGTCGACGGCGCCCAGTTCCAGCGCCTTCAGCGTGACTTCGGCACCGCGCTCGGTCAGCGTGGACACCATCACCACCGGTGTGGGACGCAGCCGCATCAGGCGCGACAGGAAGTCGATGCCGTCCATGCGCGGCATCTCGACGTCGAGCGTGATGACGTCGGGATCGAGGTTGCGGATCATCTCGCGCGCGACGATCGGGTCGCTGGCCGCGCCGACGCAGCTCATGTCCGGTTCGCGGTTGATGATCTCGGTGAGCAGGCTGCGCACCAGCGCCGAATCGTCCACCACCACCACACGGATCTTCGCCATCTTGTTCTCCCTGTTCTTGTGTCCTCGATGCACCGTCCTGTCGCCGCCGGTCGGCTCAGAACAGGTCCACCGAGCCCCCACCGCCCGTGGCCGGCAGCACGGCCTTCGCGGCCGCGCGATCCTGCGCCACCAGGGCGTCGGTGTTGGTCGCTGCCAGCCGCTTGACCATCGCCTTGCCGCTGGCCGGGAAGAAGCACACCTTGCGCGGGTAGATGTCGAGCACGTCCTTGCTGACCACCGGGATGCGCTCGGTCTTCAGGTAGTCCAGCACGAAGGCGGTGTTGCGCTCGCCGACGTTGAGCGTGTTCATCCCGCTCACCACCGCGCCGCCGCCGAACACCTTGGCCTCGAGCGTCAGGCGGTTCGCGCCGCGCTTGAGCATCTCGTTGATGAGCAACTCCATCGCATAGGAACCGTAGCGGCCCGATTCCATCGCACCGCCGCCGTCGGGCAGCATGAAGTGGTTGAGTCCGCCGATGCGGCGCTCGCGGTCCCACAGGCAGGCGGCGATGCAGGAGCCCAGCGTGGTCATGATCAGCAGATCTTCGTCATGGACGAAGTACTCGCCCGGCAACACCTTCACGGCGTCGGCCTTGAAGTGGGCGTCGAAGAAGAAAAAGGAGGCCTCGCCTGGCTTGCGCGGCGCGGCCTTCAACTGCTCGAGGCGGGAGAACGGGCGGCCGGTGCCGCGCGCGGGGCCGGCGGCAGCGCCTGTGGGCTGGGCGATGGAAGAGAGCATGAGGGCAGGGGGCGGGTCGGGAAATTCAGCGATCCACGCGCTCGTAGACCGTCTTGCCGCGCAGGCGGAACAGTTCGCGCGCGTCGCTGAAGTTCTCGGAATGGCCGACGAACAGCAGGCCTCCCGGCTTCATCACGCGGTGGATGCCTTCCAGCACGCGGCGCTGCGTCGGGTTGTCGAAGTAGATCATCACGTTGCGGCAGAACACGATGTCGAACGGGTCTCCCAGCGCCCATGCGCTGCTCATCAGGTTGAAGGCGCGGAACTCGATCATGCGGGCCAGTTCGGGCTTCACGCGGATCGAGCCGGCGTTGGCGCCCTTGCCGCGCAGGAAGTGCGCGCGCAGCCGTTCGGGGCTCAGGCCGCGAGAGTCCGCGTCGTAGACGCCGCGGCTCGCGGTGGCCAGCACCTTGGTGTCGATGTCGCTGGCGACGAGCTTGACGTTGTGCTGGGAACCCAGCGCCTCGATGACCGTCATCGCCAGCGAATAGGGTTCCTCGCCGGTGGAGGCCGCGTTGCACCACATCCGCACGGCCTGGCCACGCCGTTGCTGCAGCGCCTGCGTCAGCAGCGGAAAGTGGTGCTCCTCTCGGAAGAAGCTCGTCAGGTTGGTGGTCAGGCAGTTCACGAACTCCTGCCACTCCGCCTCGCCGGCAGGGCCGGTGTGCTGTTCCAGCCACTGCAGGTAGCTGCCGACCGAGCGGTGCCCGGTGTCGCGTAGCCGGCGCGACAGCCGGCTGTAGACCATGGCCTGCTTGCCCGGCTGCAGGTTGATGCCGGCACGCTGGTAGATCAGGGCGCAGACGCGCTGGAAGTCGGCGGCTTCGAAATCGAACTCGCGTTCGCCGGCCGGCGGCGAAGCGGACGGGACGGATGACAGCACGGCGCTCATGATGGGGCGAGTTCGGACAGTGGCAGGGGGATCGTCAGGTTTATCGGCGGAAGTCTGGCGATCTTGAGCGGCCGACCGGGCCGCAAGAAGCCGAGCGGAAGCGGTGCAGTTCGCAGCTTCACGCCCGTGTCGCCCCCGCTAGACTGCCGTGATCGTGAAGCCTTCCCGCCCCTCGCCGCCGGACGCGCCCCTGCCCACCGACGGACTCCACCTCGACACCGCGCTGCAACTGCTGCAGCGCGCCGGGCACGCGCTGTCGACGGGTCCGCGCGACGCGACCTGGCTGCAGCAGCTGGTCGACGCGCTGTGCGACCTGTCCAGCCGAGACGCCCTCACCGGCCTGGCCAACCGCCGGCAGTTCGACCTTGCGCTCGAGCGCGAGACCGATCGTGTGGCCCGCTCGGGCGAGGCGGCACTGGTGCTGCTGCTCGACATCGACCATTTCAAGCGCGTCAACGATACCTACGGCCACGCCGCCGGCGACATGGTGCTGCAGGCCGTGGCGCGCACGCTGCAGGAATGCGTACGTCCGATGGACACCGTGGCCCGCTACGGCGGCGAGGAGTTCGCGATCGTGCTGCCCAACTGCCCACCGGCATTCGCCCAGGCGGCCGCCGAGCGCGTGCGCCGAGCGGTCGAGGCGCGCACCGTCCCGTTGCCACAGGGCACCATGCTGAGTGTCACCCTGAGCGCCGGTGGTGCCTTCGCTCCGCCATGGGTGCGCTCGTCGGCCCGCCTGTGGACCGAGCGTGCCGACGCCCAGCTCTACCGTGCCAAGGCCGAGGGCCGCAACCGCACGTGCATCGAGCCGACTGCCGTCTCGCTCGTCAGTGCCGAAGAGCGCGGCATGCTGTTCTCGCCCAGTCTGCCGATGCCACTCGACGATGCGGCGGCCACCTCCTAACTCCTCACCGCCATGACCACCGCTCCCACCGACCGACCCGCGCCGAACGACGCGCCGCCGCGCGCCCGCATCCTGGCCGTCACCAGCGGCAAGGGTGGGGTCGGCAAGACCTTCATTTCCGCCAATCTCGCGGCGGCGCTGGCGCGCCGTGGCCTGCGCGTGCTGGTGCTCGACGCCGATCTGGGCCTGGCCAACCTCGACGTGGTGTTGAACCTGCATCCCAAGATCACGTTGCACGATGTCTTCACCAGCGATGCCACGCTGGAGCAGGCGGTGCTGCCGGCGCCCGGCGGCTTCTCGGTGCTGCTGGCTGGCTCGGGACTGGTCGAATATTCGCGGCTGACGCCCGAGGTGCGCGAGAAGCTGCTCGCGGTGATCGAGGAAGTGACGCCGCGTTTCGACATCGTGCTGCTCGACACCGGCGCGGGCATCTCCGACGTGGTGCTCTACACCGTGTCGCTGGCCGACGAGGTGCTGATCGTCGCCACGCCGGAGCCGACCTCGATGACCGATGCCTACGCCACCATCAAGGTGCTGGCGATGCAGCAGTCACGGCGCGAACTGCGGCTGGTGGTGAACCAGGTGCCGCGCGCCGGCGACGGGCGGGGCGTCGCGCTGCAACTGCAGCAGGTGATCGACCGTTTCGTCAGTTCGGCCGTGGACACGCCGGTGCGGCTGGAACTGCTGGGCGAGGTGCCGCTCGACCCCTCGGTCCGCGACGCCGTCAAGAAGCGTCAACTGGTCGTCGAGACACTGCCGGGCACGCCCGCCGCGCAAGCGGTGAGCCAGCTGGCGGCCCGGCTCAGCCCCTGAACCTGCCGCGTCCGCCGGGCGCCGCCGCCGCTGGCGCATGCCGGCCCCGCCCGCGGCAAACGCTATGCTCCGGGCCGAAATGACCACGACCCCTCCTGAATCCACCGCCCCGGCGACACCCTACGAATGGGTCGGCGGCGAGCACGCCGTGCGCGCGCTCGTCGACCGCTTCTACGACCTGATGGACCTGGAGCCCGGCTTCCACGACCTGCGCCGCCTGCACCCGAGCACGCTGGACGGCTCGCGCGACAAGCTGTTCTGGTTCCTGTGCGGCTGGCTCGGGGGGCCGGATCTCTACGTCGAGCGCTTCGGCCACCCGCGCCTGCGCGCGCGGCACCTGCCCTATTCGATCGGCGTGCGCGAACGTGACCAGTGGATGGCCTGCATGGAGCAGGCGATGCACGAATGCGAGCTCGACCCCTTGCTCGTCTCGCGGCTCAAGCTTCGTTCGCCAACACGGCCGACTGGATGAGGAACCGGGGCACCTGAGGGCCGCGGTTCCTCTTCGGTCTAGACCGACGAAGGCGGCGCGCCGAGCAGCACGACGAGCGCGCCGGCGCCGCCTTCGGACCCGCGCGCCTGCGTGAAGGCCAGCACCTCGGCCTTCTGCACCAGCCAGGTCCTCACCTTGGCCTTCAGCACGGCCTGCCGGCCCGGTGAGCCATTGCCCTTGCCGTGCACCACGCGCACGCAACGCAAGCCTTGCCGACCGGCCTCGCGCAGGAAGTCGGCGAGCCGCTCGCGGGCCTCGTCCCGGCGCAGGCCGTGCAGGTCGAGATGGGCCTGGATGGCCCAGCCGCCGCGCCGCAACTTCCTGACGACGTCGATACCCACGCCGCTGCGGCGGTAGGACAGCGCTTCATCCGTGTCGAGCAGCGACTCCACATCGAACTCGTCGGACAGCGCCTCGCGCAGCGCGGCCTGCTCGTCACGCTGGCGTTGCAGCGGCACGGGCTCCGGCTTGGGCCGTGGCACCGGCGCGCGCACGGCGCGCTGGAGCGGAAACACCGGGCCGACGCTGAGCGCGAACAGGTCGCGCTCGCGCCGCAGGCGCGCCTCTGTGGCACGTTGCTCGGCCTCGAGCCGAGCCTGCTCTTGCGCGGCGTCGTCGATCCGGCGCTTCAGGGCCTTCAGGTCCTGCAGGCTGCCGGCCACCGGCGCGGCGGCCTTGCGGCGCGTTCGGCGCGCCCGGCCAACGGGCGGGTCGGCACTCACAGCAGCCCCCGCTCGGCGAACGACACCACGCTGCCCCGTGCCACCACGAAGTGATCGAGCACCCGCACGTCGACCAGCGCCAGCGCGGCCTTCAGCGCCTGTGTCAGGGCCTCGTCGGCACGCGAGGGCTCGGCCACGCCGGACGGGTGGTTGTGGGCCAGGATCGCCGCCGCGGCGTTGAGCGCCAGCGCGCGCTTGACCACTTCGCGCGGGTACACGCTCGCTTGATTCAGCGTGCCGCGGAACAGCTCCTCGAAGGCCAGCAACCGGTGCTGCGTGTCGAGGAACAGCACGGCGAACACCTCGTGCGGCTTGCTGGCCAACTGGAGCTGCAGGTAGTCCTTCACGGCCTGTGGCGAGTCGAACACCGGCGTCTGCGCCAGCCGCGAGGCCAGGCTGCGGCGGGCGATCTCCAGCACTGCCGCCAGCTCGGCCCGCTTGGCCGGCCCCAGCCCCTTCACGCTGCCGAGCTCGGCTGTGTCGGTTGCCAGCAGCCCGGAGAGTCCGCCGAAGCGATCGAGCAGCGCCTGCGCGAGCTGCAGCACGCCCTGGCCCTTGAGCCCGGTTCGCAGCAGAAGCGCCAGCAGTTCCGCGTCGGCCAGCGCCGCCGGGCCGCGGGCGAGCAGCTTTTCGCGGGGTCGGAGGTCGGCGGGAAGGTCTTTCACGGTGCAGTGCGAAAATCCACCCCAGTCTATCGAAGCGAAAGCAAACCTCCGTGGTCAACGCTCAACAGGTCCAGCCCGGGTCCTTCCTGACCCTGCACTACCGGCTCACCGGCCCGGACGGTGCCGATCTGATCAACACCTTCTCCGACAAGCCGGCCACGCTGTCGCTGGGCACCGGCGAGCTGGCGCCGGCCGTGGAGCGGCGCCTGATCGGCCTGGCCGAGGGCGCGCACACCACCTTCCAGCTCGCCCCCGGCGAGGCCTTCGGCGAGCGCAACCCCGAACTGCTGCAGCGCGTGGCGTTGTCGGTGCTGCGCGCGCACGGCGACCCCGACGAGCGCTACGGCGTCGGCGATGTGGTGCAGTTCCCCACGCCGGACGGGCAGGGCGCCTTCGCCGGCGTGCTGCGCCAGCTGGGCCCGCCCGAAGAAGACTGGGCGCTGTTCGACTTCAACCACCCGCTCGCCGGCCAGCCGCTGAGCTTCGAGGTGCAACTGATCGGGGTGCTGTGATGACGATGGACACGAGCCCGTCCCACGACGCCGAACGCGGCGTGACCGACGTGCTGCTGGCCGAGCCGCGCGGCTTCTGTGCCGGCGTCGACCGGGCGATCGAGATCGTGGAGCGCGCGATCCGCAAGTTCGGCGCACCGATCTACGTGCGCCACGAGATCGTGCACAACACCTTCGTGGTCAACGACCTGAAGGCCAAGGGCGCGATCTTCATCGAGGACCTGGCCGACGTGCCACCCGGCGCCACGCTGGTGTTCAGCGCCCACGGCGTGAGCCGCGCGGTGCGCGACGAGGCCGAGGCGCGCGGCTTCAGCGTCTACGATGCCACCTGCCCGCTGGTGACCAAGGTGCACGTCGAGGTGGCCAAGCTGCACAAGGAAGGCTACGAGTTCATCATGATCGGCCACAAGGGGCACCCCGAGGTCGAAGGCACGATGGGCCAGCTGAGCGAGGGCATCTACCTGGTCGAGGACGTCGACGACGTGGCGCAGGTGCGGGTGACGCGCCCCGACCGCCTGGCGGTGGTGACGCAGACCACGCTGTCCACCGACGACGCGGCCGAGATCCTGGCCGCCGTGAAGCGCCGCTTTCCGCACGTGCGCGAGCCCAAGCAGCAGGACATCTGCTACGCCACCCAGAACCGCCAGGACGCCGTGAAGGTGCTGGCGCCGCAGGTCGACGTGGTGGTGGTGGTGGGCAGCCCGACCAGCTCGAACAGCAACCGCCTGCGCGAGCTGGCCGAACGCCTGGGCACGCCGGCCTACATGGTCGACTCCGCCAGCGACCTGCGGCCCGAGTGGTTCGAGGGATCCGCCCGGGTCGGCCTGACCGCCGGCGCCTCGGCGCCCGAGCTGCTGGTGCACGAGGTGATCGAGCGCCTGCGCGCTCTGGGTGCGGTGTCGGTGCGCAAGATGGCCGGCGTGGAGGAAACCGTGCGCTTCCCGCTGCCCCTGGGGCTGGGCGACAAATCGATGGAAGGTGTGGCCTGACGCCGCAACCCTAGAATCGCGAGCCTTTTCCCGCCGCCACCCACCATGCTGGACATCAACCTGTTGCGCAAGGACCTCGAGGGCGTCGTCGCGCGCCTCGAGACGCGCAAGTCGCCACAGCCCTTCCTGGACGTGGAGCGCTTCACCGCGCTCGAGGCCGAGCGCAAGGCCATCCAGACCCGTACCGAGGAGCTGCAGGCACGACGCAACAGCCTGTCCAAGCAGATCGGCCAGCTCAAGGCCAAGGGCGAGGACACGGCGGCGGTGATGGCCGAGGTGGGCGGCATCGGCGACGGGCTCAAGGCCAGCGCCGAGCGGCTGGAGGTGATCCAGAGCGAGCTCAACGCGCTGCTGATGGCGTTGCCCAACCTGCCGCAGGCCGGCGTGCCGGTCGGTGCCGACGAGCACGCCAACGTCGAGGTGCGCCGCTGGGGCCAGCCGCGCGCGCTGGACTTCGCGCCGAAGGACCACGTGGACCTCGGCGCACCGCTCGGGCTCGATTTCGAGACCGGGGCCAAGCTGTCCGGCGCACGCTTCAGCTTTCTGCGCGGGCCGGTGGCCCGGCTGCACCGTGCGCTCGCGCAGTTCATGCTCGATGTGCAGACGCAGGAACACGGGTACGCCGAGTGCTACACGCCCTACATCGTGAACCGCGAGGTGCTCGAGGGCACGGGCCAGTTGCCCAAGTTCGAGGCCGACATGTTCTGGGTCACGCGCGGCGGTGACGACGACGAAGCCACCACGCAGTACCTGATCTCCACGTCGGAGATCTCGCTGACCAACAGCGTACGCGAGCAGGTGCTGGCCGCCGACCAGCTGCCGATCAAGCTCACGGCCCACAGCCCTTGCTTCCGCTCCGAGGCCGGCAGCGCCGGCCGCGACACGCGCGGCATGATCCGCCAGCACCAGTTCGACAAGGTCGAGATGGTGCAGATCACCACCGCCGAGCAGAGCGACGCCGCGCTCGAGGCGATGGTGGGCCACGCCGAGGCGGTGCTGCAGAAGCTCGAGCTGCCTTACCGTGTGATCACGCTGTGCACCGGCGACATGGGCTTCGGTGCGGCCAAGACCTACGATCTTGAGGTCTGGCTGCCGGCGCAGAACACCTACCGCGAGATCAGTTCCTGCTCCAACTGCGAGGCCTTCCAGGCGCGCCGCATGCAGACCCGCTACAAGACGGCGCAGGGCAAGAACGAACTGGTGCACACCCTCAATGGCTCGGGCCTGGCCGTCGGCCGTGCGCTGGTGGCGGTGCTGGAGAACGGCCAGAATGCCGACGGCAGCATCACGATCCCGGCGGCGCTGCGGCCCTACCTCGGTGGGCTCGAAAGGCTGGTGGCCTGAGCTACAATTCGTGGCTTCGCTAGCGATAGCGAGACCACAGTTTTCCGGAGAGGTGGCAGAGTGGTCGAATGTACCTGACTCGAAATCAGGCGTACGGTATCCCCGTACCGAGGGTTCGAATCCCTCCCTCTCCGCCAAGTAGTCCAAGCCCGCGCATGCCGCGGGCTTTTTTTGCCGAAGGCCCGCGCCGTGCGGCCTCCGGGCCGGATGGGCATTCTCTGGACGCCCGCGCCAGGGCCATCACCGCGTCCCTCAGGCCGGCTTTCTCAGTGGCCCGCCGCGGTGGTACGAATATCCCACCGACCATCGTGCCCGCAAGAAGCACGGCCCCGCACCGCGGGGCCGTGACCGTGGCGCTGGCTAGCTCAGCCCATGCCAAGCAGCGCCCGCTGTTCTTCCCAGTCCATCGGCAGCGGCCCCATCCGCGTCAGCCGATCGGCGGACAGCTCCAGCGGACCTTCCCCCGTCGCGATGGCCTCCACGATGTCCGGCGCCAGGAAGGCCAGATAGATCACCCGCGTCACGTACGACGGCGAGATCTGCGCCTGCTTGGCGACCTCCGCCACGGTGCTGCATCGCCCCGACGCCAGCAGCGCGAACCACCCTTGCGCCTTCGCGATCAATCCGATCAGCTTGCCATCGGCCTGGCGAGCCCTGGGCGCCGAGCCGTTCCCCACGATCAGCCGCATCGCCATCCCACAGCGCTTCAGCTGCACGGGCGCCTCGATGGTCGTCTGGACCATCCCCGGCAGCCCACCGGCCTTCAACGTGATCCGCAGCTGGTCCAGGCTGACCGCGATCCTCTCGACCAAGCGCTGAACCGTCTCGATCCGCGGCTTCACCTGCTGCAGCTCGCCCGCCGCCTCCTTCGCCTGCCGTAGCGCCCCTTGGACCGCCGTCGCATCGCCCGTCCCGGTGAGGGCGTCGATCACCCGGCCCTCGTCCTGCAGGAACCTCGCCAAGCAACCCACGACGCCACGCTCCAGCTCCGGCGCCGGAATGCGCAGCGTCTCCTCCCCACCCTTCCCAACGTAGTAGCGGTATCGCTTCTGCCCCTTGGCGGCATGGCTCGGCGTCAGCCGATCCCCGCTCGAGCCGAACACCAACCCGGCCAGCAGGCTGGCGTCCTTTGCCCCCCGCCGAACCCTCTGTCCCTGCCGGTTGCTCGCCAAGCCATCCTGTACGGCCTGCCAGACCGCCTGATCCACGATCGCCGGGTGATGGCCCTCGAACACCTGCCCCTTGTGCACGATCTGGCCCCGGTAGACCGGGTTGCTCAGGATCCGGTACAGGTGGCCCCGGCTGAACGGTCGATCGCCGGTCGCGCCTTCCCGCTGCGTCGCCCGCGGTGGCGTGCGCCACGCCCGGGCATCGATCTCCCGCTTCAGGCGACTCACGCAGCCCAGCTCCAGATACAGGCGGTAGATGGCCCGCACCCGCTCCGCCTGCACCTCCTCGATCGCCAAGGACCGCTCGTGCGGTCGGTAGCCGATCGGGGCGATCCCGCCCATCCACAGCCCCTTGCGCTTGGAGGCGGCGATCTTGTCCCGGATCCGCTCGCCGGTGACCTCCCGCTCGAACTGAGCGAAGGACAGCAGTACGTTCAAGGTCAGCCGCCCCATCGAGCTGGTGGTGTTGAACTGCTGGGTCACCGACACGAACGACACCCCGTGGGCGTCGAACTGCTCCACCAGCTTCGCAAAGTCCGCCAGCGAGCGGGTCAGCCGATCGACCTTGTAGACCACCACGATCTGCACCCGGCCGGCCGCCACATCGGCCAGCAACCGCTGCAGGGCCGGGCGGTTCATGTTCCCGCCGGAGTAGCCCCATCGTCGTAGACCGTCCGAGAGGCCTTCCAGCCCTGCGCCTTCTGGCTCAGGATGAACGCCTCGCTGGCCTCCCGCTGGGCATCCAGTGAGTTGAAGGACTGTTCCAGCCCCTCCTCGGACGACTTGCGGGTGTAGATCGCGCAGCTCAGGCTCACCGGCGCAGCCCGAAGAAGAGAGGGCCTGACCAGGCCGTGCCGGTGATGGACCGGGCGATGGCCGAGAGGCTGCGGTAGGTCTGGCCGTTCCACTCGTAGCCCGAGGACAGCACCGTCACCTGATGGGTCCGGCCCTGCCACTCGCGCAGCAGCCGGGTGCCAGGAGCCACGGTAGATGAGGAGGGCCCGGCAGATCGCCGCAGGGACCTCAGGAGGCGGTCAGGAGCGCTGGTGCCGAGTCGCTCGGCCATCTGCAGCTGCCAGCCCAGGGCCAGGGCCAGCATCTGGCCCGTGAGCCCTTGGGTGCCGGGTAACCGAACGCCTGGAGCCACCGATCGGCCAGTTGCGGGCGGGACAGCGAGGCGAGGGTGGCTAGCTCGGCAACAAGTGAGCTCATGCCTCGACGATGCGGTAGATCCGCACGCCGGCGTCGCTGGCCTCGCAGGCCACCGACAAGCCGAGCTTCTTGCGCAGCACGCCGCTGATCGTGCCGCGCACGGTGTGGGGCTGCCAGCCGGTCAGCTCGGTCATCTGCGGCAGGGTGGCGCCGGAGGCCGAGCGGAGCAGGGCGATCAGGCGGGATTGCTTGGTGCCGGGGATCTCGGCGGCCGGGGGAGCGGGTGGAGGCGTCGACCGGCGTGCAGCGCGAGCGGGGGACGTGGCGGCTGCACGGGCGGCGGGCTTGGTTGTGCGCGCGCGCGGGGAGGCCTTGGCGGAGCGGGACGGGGTCTTGGGCACGAGCTTCTCCTGGTGTGGCGCCGCGACGGCCGCGGCGGCACCAGTACCGCTCGAATGCGCGAAGGCATCAAGTCATCTGCGCCGAGAAGTGGCGACAAGTCCGCAGTTGGCCGTCCACAGCGGCGCGCCTGCTGTCGGCACGGCAGCGGTTGCGGTCATGCGGACCTCTGCCTCTGCTGGCCGCTTGCGACGACATGGCCCACTGAACGCGTTCGACGCTGGCCAGTCGAGGCTTGGGCAAGTCTCAGATGGCATCGCTCGCAAGCTGCGCCTGGATCACCAGGCACCAGGGCCTGCTCATCATCGGACCCACCGGGGTGGGCAGCCCTGGATCGGGTGCGCCATGGGCAACCAGGCATGTCGTCGGGGCCTGACGGTGCAGTTCCATCGGATTCGCGAGTTGTACGACCAGATTACCGATGCGCAGCACGACGGAACGCTTCGAAAGCTGAAACTAGGGCTCACGAAGTTGAACTTGCTGATCCTTGACGATTTCTGCATCTGCGACATGACGACCATTGCGGCGCAGCTACTGCTCGACGTCATCGACAGCCGCCAGAACTGCGGATCGCTGCTGATCGCGAGCCAGTACCTCGTGGACAAATGGCATGGGCTCCTTCCCGATCAGACCATTCCCGACGCCACGCTGCACCGATTCGTGCACACCTCGCACCGCCTTGAACTTGAGGGGCGAGTCGACGCGCAAGCTTCGCGCGAAGCTGGAGCCTAACGCGGCGTAACGCCGTTCAACGAGCCGTTGCTCGTCGTACCGGGCAACGGCCGACGTCATGCGCAAACCAGTACCTGCTGGCCACCCGCGTGGCATCGCGATTCACCCGAGCTACTTCGTCCAAGGTCAGCTCGCAGTCGATGGCGCCGGCGGCCAAGCAGATACCTGGTGCCACTGGCAGGATCGGTTCGTCGATGACGGCGTCCGGAACTAGAAACTCCAGCCCGTTGGTGGCGCTGAACACTCCCCAGCGCATAGCATGCGCACCTCGCACCCACTCTCGGTCAATGGAGATGAGCCGGTCCATGCCGGCGGCCATCCGACCCGGTAGTGACCCATGGGGCTTGAGAAACATAACTCCGCCCTTCTTTCCAATCGCTCCTGTGCATCAAGGGTCAGGTCGCGTTCTCCCGCCATGATGTTGATCTGCAAGTCTGACAGCGGGTCACGGGCGCGAAGGCAACGGAGTCGCCAGAGGAGATACATCTCTGTCATCGGACGGTGCATGTCGGAGCTCAAACTAGACAGTGACTGTTCGGTGAGGCGGTGGACGATCGCTTGGTTCTGTCCTCGATAACTTGCCCAGGCCGGACTTAGATTTCTGGTCCCACGACCTCATCGTGCAGAAGAGAGGTTTGCCCGGCTTAAGTTGGCGATCAATATCCTCTTCAAGGAAGCGCGCATGCACAAGCCCGTCGCGGCCGCAGGACCGCTCGATGGTCCGGCTTGGCATCAGGTGCTGCTGGATGGTCAGCTCATGTGGATTGCCGGGTTGAGTTCTTTCGCATCGCGCCATGCCTGGTCTATCCTGCCGACATGCCCAGAGACTACCTCTCCGCTTTTCCCATCCCTGGCCATCTCGTCCCGGCGAAGCTCCGCGAGCTTCTGGCCCCAGTCGGCCTGGAGCCGACGCTTCGGATCGAGGTGAGCGCAATGTTCGAGACGGATGAGCAACAGCGGCCCACCGAGGTCGTGCATTTCCAGATGGCTGTAGTCCCCGAGGACAAGGCCGACGAGCTTGGTGTCTTGGATGAGGCGGCGGGCGGCGTTGTCGCGTATTCGGTTCCCACGCTCGGCGGAAAAGGCCAGTCGGTGAACTTCGCGCCGGATCTGTCCGGATACGACTACGTGGTCGCGTCTTGGGGCGACGGTTCCTTCTACACCTTTAGCCTGTCTGAGAAGGTCTGGATGGCATTGGGGTTGACACCGCGCTGCCTGGGCAACGACGAGCAGCGTCTCGTGTACGACGACCTCGGGTTGCCTGAGTTCGGAATCGCTGAAGGCGAGGTCTCCATGGAATATTACTGGGAGGCCCAACGGAACGTCAGTTGGCGCATGTCCAACGAGCACCTCCGGCGGTACCTGTGGATGCGTGGCGCTGTTGGCGTGCGGTCGTTCTACTATGGCGGCCCCGTCGACGATGCCCCGGAAGTCCGAGCCTGATGAACGGGCAATCGCACGTCTCTATCAACGCGGATGGTGGATGGTGCGAGGTCGACATCCAGGAAGACGACGACGGGTTGTACCTCCAGGTCTGGGCAACCGTGACCGCCGTGTCCTGCGAGCTGTGCGCCGAGCAGCGCGCCGACGTCCTGATCTGGCCAGGGCTAGATGGCCGATGACGCGCGCTAGAGCCAACGCAATGCTGGCCGGCGGCGTCGTCCACCTCGGCGACCGGTTCCTTGAGCGCTACGAGCAGAATGCCTTCTACAGGGCAACACCCAACCGCTATGGCGACATCAACCCGTCCTACCGCGGGCAATGGACGTTTTCCGGCTGCACCCGCGTGGGTCGCAACCTGATTCGAGTCCCGATTCGCGAGCTGTACAAGCCTAAGCCCGACCGAGAGATCGTCCACGCGCACCGCTTTGTCCTGGACGAAGCCCGGGTGGCGGCCACTGATCTTGGCGAAGAGCACATCGTCGGAAAAGTGCAGCGGCTTGTGGGGCAACTGCTGGATCTCGGCGATAACCTGGCCCGCCTTGCAACCTCGCTGGGCATCCAGAGCGATGCCGAATCCCTTGTTGGTCTGTCCAGGGCTGAGGTGGAGGCTAATGGCTGGCATCGATATACGCAGCTGAGCCGTTTGGCGCGCGTCGCACCGTTGGACATGACGCAGGCCGCATTCTTGTCCAGGTGCAAGAGCCTGCACGAGCTGTGGCAGCGCGTCCCAAACGGGATTCTTCGATCCATGCTGCGTAGTGCCGGTTGCCCGGCGAAGGACGTCAAGGACCTGGCGAGCGGCAAGCTGCTGCAGGCGCTCCTCAATATCGTCGAGAGTCTCGACGCTCAGCAGGAGTCCATCGAAGCGTTTTCTTCGGAGGATGCCCGTGAGGACTGGAATCGCAGGAACGAGCGCTTGGCCGCGCTCTTCTTGAACAACGATCTCCGGGTCGCCGAGGCGCATGATGCCGTTGGCGAAGCGTTGCAGACGCTACAGGCCATGGGTTTCGACACCGCCAGCCTGAACCAGGGGTACGGTCGCGCGCTTGACTTCGTTTTCGATGCTGTGATTGACGCCTTCGCTGCGATCAATCAGCCACTGCGAAAAGTGCTTACCTCATAGATAGGCCTGGGCAAGAGATTCCTGGGCATGTTCCCTAGCTTTCACCATGTTTCCTGAGAGGTGTGAGAAGCCGCTGCTGCCTCCCGCTAAGAGCACCGCTCAAGCACCGGCGTGCTGCGCGTCGCGACTACTAAGTTGCTCGTGACGGAGCGGGCGATGATCCAAGACGCCCTCTTGACTGGAATGCAAGCCAATTCATCGATCGCGCGAAGTACGGAGTTGCACTACGATTGTGCCGCCCATGTTCGGAAGAGTCTCGTTCGAGAGCGCATGGCGCCGAACCCGCCAATAAGCGGCATTTGGATCGGGTGCTAGGAGAAGCCGCGCCAGGAGGAGATCCGTTTGCCGATTCGTCTGCGCTTCCTGCTCGATACGAACATTTTGATCCCGTTGCAAGATTCGATGGCAGTGCTGCGTCCCAGCCTTGCCGATTTCATGCGGCTGTGCAACGCCCACGGACACCAGCTGCTGTACCACCCGGCGTCGGTCGATGACATCAATCGCGACCCTGACGCTGACCGGCGTGCCCGTACGCTTGCTCGGCTGCCGCAATACACGTTGTTGCCCGAGGATCTCACTGCGAGTGGAACGATACGCCAGGCTTGTCGGCGAACGACGCATGCGACAACCGCATCCTCTGGGCCCTCAAGCAGAACGCAACCCACGCGCTTGTCACTGAGGATCAGGGGCTGCACAAGAAGGCGCGGGCACATGGTCTGAGCAACCAGGTTTATTACATTCAGGCGGCCGACGACTGGCTCAAGCGTTTGCATGAGCCAGCATCGATCACATTGCCAAACATTGAGGAGGTTGAGCTTCACACGCTAACGCCGCAGCTCCATAGCAATTTCTTCACCAGCATTCGGAG
The DNA here is from genome assembly GCF_000576225.1 of Methylibium sp. T29-B. Classification (NCBI taxonomy): domain Bacteria; kingdom Pseudomonadati; phylum Pseudomonadota; class Betaproteobacteria; order Burkholderiales; family Sphaerotilaceae; genus Methylibium; species Methylibium sp. T29-B. Next base: position 28,770 of record NZ_AZSN01000007.1, read on the forward strand.
CGACTACGCTGGCTTCAACGCTTGGTTTCGGCGGATCGCCATGGAAGGGCGTCGGGCCTGGGTGTATCGCGAGCCTGGCCAAGGCGAGATCCACGCCATCTGCATCTTCGCCGTGCAGACAGACGAGAAGATCTCCGATGACGGTCAAATCCTGCCTGGACCGGCACTCAAGCTGTGCACGTTCAAAGTCGGGGAGGCGGTACGTGGCCGGAAAATTGGCGAGCTATTCTTGCGCGCCGCCTTCCGGTACGCAACGCAGCATCAGTGCGAACACATTTTCCTGCACGCAAACTCCCGGCAGCAGGACCACCTGACCAGTCTGATTGAGGATTTTGGCTTTTGGGAGCGCGGCCAGTACAAGGGCGACGCGGTCTTCGTCAAGGACCATCCTGTGCGGCCGCCAGCTGTTCGGCTTGACGCGCGCGAATACGTCAGGCGCTACTACCCGCACTATATCGGCGGCGTCGATGTCGAGAAGTTTATCGTCCCGATCCTGCCCGAGTTCCACAGCATCTTGTTCCCGGATTGGCTGGTCGCTGGCCAAGCCCTGCCGGTCGGCCACCCGCTGCGCCACGTCAGCAACGCCATCAAGCTCGCCTACCTATCCAACGCAGGGAGCAAGAAGCCCCGGCCGGGTGACGTGGTGCTCTTTTACCGAAGCCATGATCAGAAGGCAATCACGACGCTGGGCGTCATCGAATGCTACGAGTCGATGGGGCAGGCGGACCAGATCGCTCGCCTTGTGAGCCGGCGCACTGTGTATTCAGATGCTCAGATCGCGGAGATGACCCGCCAGAATAGGCGGGGGGCCACCAAGGTCATGCTGTTTAGGCTCATCGAGCACTTCGACAACCCGGTCACCTATAAACAACTGCAGAGGCCGCTGCGTGTCGTTAGCGGCCCGATCCAATCCATCACTCACATTACCGATGAGTCTTTTTCAAGAATCCTCGCAGCAGCCGACCGGTAGAGCTGTGCTGCTGTCAATCAAGCCGAAATACGCGGACTTGATTCTCTCGGGCACAAAGACCGTAGAGCTTAGGCGCAGCTGGCCGTCCAACGACGTGGGCGTGATGGTCATCTACTCGTCCGCCCCCATACAGCGCCTCACCGGAATCGCGCTGATCACGGAGATCCGCGAGTGCACGCCGGACGCGCTGTGGGATGTTGCACAGGCTCATGGCGGTGGAGTCACGGAAGACGAGTTGAAAGAATACATCGGCAAGAAGGCGCTCGCCTACGGCGTCATGCTGGGCCGCGTAGAGGTCGCGGAAGTGCAGGTTGATCCCAAAGAGCTGTTCCCGAACTTCACTCCCCCACAGGGCTTCCTGTACTTGAGCCCCTCGGACTACCAGCGTGTGAAGTCAGCCATGTTTCCAGGAGGCATTAACTTGTGAACATCTTCGTTGCCGGTATCCATGGCGTGGGTAAGACCTACCTGGCAAAGCGTCTGCCAGCGCATAGTGGATTGATGCATACGTCGGCGAGCACGCTGATCAAGAAGGAGCGCGCGCTGCCAGATTGGAACGTTGACAAGCGTGTGGCCGAGGTAGACGCGAACCAACTCGCGCTGGCCCAAGCAGTCGCACGACACAACGAAGCCGGTATGGCACTTCTCCTCGATGGCCATTTCGTCTTGCTCGGGCAGGAGGGAGAGTTCAAGCCGCTCGACACTAAGGTATTTGAGGCGCTCAACCTCAAGTCCGTCGTGTTGATTGAAGCGGCTCCGGAAGTCGTGGCGGGGCGGGTAAGTGGGCGCGATGCATTGCACCGAGGCCCTGCATGGCTAGCCGAATTTATGACGAAGGAGCGTTCGCAGGCAGAACTGGTGTGCGCCGAGCTGAAATTGCCGCTCAGTGTGCTCGAGTCGCCCGATGATGCTGAGTTCTCAAGGGCGGTGGGCGTCGTCGTATGATGCTCATCGTGAGGTGCCAAACTGCCGATTTCAGGCGACCGGTCGTCCCCAATGCTGAGGTGAAAATCGAGACCGAAGATGGGAGTGTCATCCTGAACACGCAGTAGCGCGAAGAGGCGCCTTATCTAGTGCTGGCAGATCATCTTGGCGCCCGAGGCGCTGCCTATAGCAGCTGACACAAGCTGAACGTGAACGATGTGAGCCCGCGGCTATTGACGTTCGCTAAGACGCGACTGTGCAGGCGTCTGAGTGGGGCGATGAGAATGACCATGGGCCTTGGGAGCGGCCGATTTGGATGCCGACGGCTCTTGACCGGCTGGCAGCTGTAGTGGGTCAGGAACGGCGCTTCGGATCAGGTTTACTACGAAGCGTTGTCCTCGAAACAGCCGCCATCCGTGGCGCTTATAGCGCCACTTCGCTTGAAGTCAGGAAGTCGTCCGGACTAAGGCAGGGCATGTCTGCTACCGGCCCATCGGATGGCGCGCCACACGGACCACGGTGAGATGGAGCGACTCTCAACCGCGCTTGTAACACTGGGCAATCCAATCAAGGACGCCCTCGCGATCTCGGCCCTCAAGTTCCCAGCGATTCCGCTCAAAGAAGAGCTGGGCTTCCTGAGAGAAGTAAGCGGTGGTGGCCAGGATCGCCTTACTCGCACGGTTGTCCGCCTTGACCCCCAACAGCTCCCGGACCGGTCTCACACCAATCGTCTTGCGCTTGTCTGGGTGCTTGCATTCGATCAAGTATCTCAGATTGACCTCAGCCCGACGAATAGCGATGACATCTCGGCCGCCGTCGCGGGTTCTCTTCGTCAGTTCGACTTCGTATCCCAGGCCATCGAAAATCTCGGCGATCAACTTCTCGAAGTCCCGATGTGAGAGCTTCTGGAAGAGGTCCGGCGAGTTGTGCAAAGCTTCAAGCATCCGCTGATCGAAGAACTTGCAAACCTGAATGACGCTCGACGGACTATCGAGAGGACCTAGATCGAACAGGCCTATTGGTTCTTTGAATCCAAGCCCCATCGTATCGCACAACGCTCGGTAGGCTATCCGATAGTCGCCTGTGAAGTCGATCGCGTTGGCGGGTTGTCGCCATGAAGAATTCTTGTCTACCAGCACTGGAATCACGCGGAGCCTTTGCTGCTTGAACTGCACCATCTTTGCCAGTTCAATCTCGCGGCGCATCCAGTCAGAAGTTGAAGTGTTCTTGGACACAACAAACAGAAAGTAATCTGAGGAAGCAAGCTCTCCTGCCATGAAGCTCTGGATGTCATATCTTGCGTCAAGATCCTGGTTGGCGAACCAAACATTCACCTTCGCTGTGAACATCAAGTCGTCCTCAAGACGTTTCAGCAAGGGCGTGTCATGATCGATATGCGTGTGTGACACGAAGACTTTGATGGGGCGCCGACGATGATCATCATTCGGCTCAAGCGAGTCGTCCAAAGGGCGCTCATGCTCGTCTTCCCACGAGCCCGCTGAGGATTCTTGGCCACAGGCATCGCATTCCACTACGGTCCAAGGCAGTAGGAATGCCCCTAGTTGCCAATGGCGCGAGGCTTTGCAAAGAGGACAGTGAAGCCCGGACATCGCTAGCTTTCTGATCAGGTGGATAAGCCGCTGCGGAGCAGCCTCCGACGATTGAGCCTGTCTCCGTCAGATTCACGGTCCGCCATCGCGGAAGGAAAAGCTGAACGCTCCCTGCGGCGGTCGACGCAAAACATGCTCCGGCTTGAGATGCATGCGCGCGCTGGACGGAACACCGTCATCGCCCAGCACTTGAACCTGCTGATGCGAGCTCAGCTTAAGCAGCGCCGTCTCGACCATGTGGCGCGTCGCTGGCGTGGTGTTGATCAGCCGCAAGAAGAACTGCTCGAAGCTGATGCCATCGGGCACCTCGCTGAGGAGCCTGGGAATTTGCGCCAGCATGGCGTCTTCGCTGACCGTGGCGGCCACTTCAGAGAAGTCAAACCCGGTTTGCAGCTTGCCGGTGTCGTCGAGCTTGCCGATGTAGCCGGTGCTGAACATGTTGAAGCCGGCGCCGCCGTAGTGCGCGAAGTGGTTGTGATGCTCCCAATGAGTGGACGCCATCACATCCCTAGCTTTCCAGTGCTGCGAGAGGTGCAGCAGCCAAAAATCACCGAAGCCCTGCTCGGGCCGGATGAAGAACGGCGTGTGGAACTTCGCCGCGGACGCCCGCGTCACGTCCTCATACAGCGTGGCCTGCAGCGCCACCCGCCACCACGGCGACTTCTTGAGGTCGTCGATCTCCGCCGCAGTCATCCCGCTGCGGATGCCGGTGGCAGTCTTGAACTGGTTCAGGTTCTTCACGTCGAGGAACTTGATCAGCGCATCCACGTAGAAGGTCAAGATGACCTCGGCTTTGGCAAGTCTGCTGAAGATGTCGCTCAGGCAATGCATGGGCACAGCCGAGTACCCGTATTGGTCGAGGACGAATAGCGCACGGCCTGACCTGGTACTGCGTGCCTCGCAGCGCTTGATGACGGCGTCGCTGTAGTCAGCGAACTGCCCGCGGATCAGCCGGATCCGCTCGGAAGCTAGTGCCTGGCCGTAGTTGCGCTGAACCAGGAGGTTGCGCAGAAACTCCAGTGCCGATGGGCACTCGTCGATACAAATCAGCTCGACGTCAATGTCGATGGGCTTGCGACGGTCCTGGCGAGTCATGACCAGGTACTTCGCCTCCTCGATGGCTTCGAGGATGACCAGCGGCGAACCGGGCGTCTCCCGGCCGTCCTCATTGATGTAGAGGCCTCCACCGCAGAAGCCGTCAGCCACGGTCATCCGGATCTGTTCCCGCTGCAGTCGCGAGAACAAGGTCAGAAAGTACTTGATTAGGTAGTTGCGAAGCAGCGCATGTTTGACCTCACTATGGCGCTTCAGAAGCGGGGGCATGCTCCCCCAAACCCAGTCGTAATGTGGCATCGCTTGGCGCTGCTGCGCTCTGGTTCCCCCAGACTGCGAATGTGCACGCCCGCCAACTGGGCATCAAGGAGAATGTGGCGCGCCACCGACAGTAGTACGCTGCCGATCAGGCGCCCAACTGCCCCAGTGCGGCGTCGGGCATCTCGTCCCACGTGCGTCCGTTGAGCTCGCGGCCGTTCGCGGCCTTCGCCCGACGCTTTCCGTCGGCGCCCCAGCCGCCCCATTGCTTGAAGAAGAAGGCGACCTCCTGCTCCTGGCATTGCTCGCGCACAGACTCGACCCATTCCATCTTCATAGGCCTGGCCTTTGGGCCAGACTCGCCGCCGACAATGACCCAATGGATGTCCTTGAGACTCAGCTCGCCCACGTCCGACAGCAAGGGCTCCACCGAGAGGAACCGGATCCGAGCTGGCACTGTGCGCAGATGATCGATCCGCGGCACGCCGTACTTCTTGTCCTCCACCGAGACACCCAGCCAGGCGTTATCGGGAACCTTGCGCGTGCGGAAGAAGCGCGCCATGCGGGCGGCACGCTTCGTGAGGATCTGGTACGTGTGATGAGGCGTCTGCTCGATGACGGCGAAGACCTGCTCGACGTATGCGTCCGGTACTCGGTCGTGGAATAGGTCCGACATCGAGTTGACGAAGTACACCGTCGGCTTCTTGCGTTTCAGCGGATCGTTAAGTCGCTCTGGCAGCAACGTCAGCTCAAACCCGTTCTCATAGCCAGGAGTGCCCATAGCCTTGAGCCGCCGCGCCATGGTCTCTGCGTAGCAGTGTTTGCAGCCAGGCGAGATCTTGGTGCAACCTACGGTCGGATTCCACGTCTGCTCGGTCCACTCGATCCTGCTGATGGTTGTCATTGCTCTGCTTCCTTCGCTAGCTTAGTCGGTACCCTGGCCTGCGGCCTGTAGGCGCGAACGATGCCCCTGACGACACCGACGATGTTCAGGCTCCTTGTTGGCACGATGGCCTTGTCGCCGTCGCTGCCGTGCGACAACAGATGCAACTTCGCGCCGGCCTGCCTGAACTCCTTGACCGTGTGGGCGTCATCGACCTCCGCCACGACGTAGTCGCCATGCATGGCTTGCACGCCGGTTTCCACGACAGCGACGTCGCCACTGAGGATTCCCACGCCCACCATCGATTCGCCCCTCACGGAGATCAGGATGGTTCTCGATGGCCGCGACACGACTAGCTCCGACAGTCTCTGCTCATGGACAAAGCCCGAACCTTCTTGGTCGGGGTCGAGGCCTGCCATCACCGAGTCGTCGCTGAAATCCAGGGCGAAGAAGGCCGGGCCTGGCACCAGGCGCCCGCCGGGCGCTTTGCCGACGTGACCTGAAGCCGCCAGCCGCTTGACCAGACTGAATGCGGCGTTCTTTGCCCGAAAGCCCAGCGCGGCCGCTAGGTTCTCGTACGACGGCAGACAACGCTCGCGCGCATAAAGATCGCGCAGGCGGCGTAGATGTACCTGATCGTTATTCGGTCTAGCCATTTGAATTAGTGTACATTCGTCCACTAATTTTGCAAAAACCCGTGCCGTCGCGCCTAAGCACTGCCCTCAGCCCGCGACGGCCCGATCTAGTCGAGAGGCATCACACCTAGAAAAGCTCGCGGTTCTGACTGCGAGCGATGTCGCCCCAGATGCGGTCCGGCAGCGGGTGACGCGAGAAGAACACCAGCCGGTAGATCGCCCGCCCTTTGCCGTCGGTGATGCGCGGCATCTGTGAGCTGACCGTGAAACCCAGCGCCTTCACGGCGTTGCACCATTCGTCGAAGAACCACAGAGACAGATTCTTCTTGGATATCTTAGGCGGCACCCGCGAACGCCACTCGGGTAGCGCATGGTCGAAGCGGTCGCGCGCCGGATTCAGCTCCATGTCGATGTTGCGGGTCAGGTCCATGAGGCTGAAATGGACAGCGAAGTCGACATGCTCCAGCCTGGCCAGCCGCTCGATGATGGAGAACGACAGGTACTCAAGGTTGTACGGGTCGATGTAGGCCAGAGCGAGGGCGCCGAACGGCACTGCCTTCGCCATTTGATCCACCATCTCTATGGCAGGGCCGACGAACTTCTGAACCGGCGCGCCTCGTGCGACCAAGCGCTGCTCGTTGGCGGCCGCCCTGTCCGGATCGATGTCGCCGATGAGGACCTTCGTGAAAGGTGAGCCCGACAGAATCGACTGGCGGTAGGCGATCACCGAGCCGCCGTCACGGGTAATGGCTTCACCCTTCACCTGAATGCGGCCCGGGCCGCAGAAGGGGTCAATCAGCACGCGCTGCTTGAAGCGCTTCTGCGCCTCGCGCGTCGCGTTCAAGTAGCGGCAAAGGTAGCGGTGCTTCTCGAAAGGGACCCACTCGCCCACGCCATTTTCTTCTGGACCGCGCTCAATGGGCAGATCGGAAAATGGATCAGATTCCCAGAGGTCTACAGCTTCTGAAGTCAATTTCTCTCCCTGACATCTCACACAAACAAACGGTTCTGCGGGAGCGGCGATCAACGTCGTCTTTAAGAACCCGTAGTTGTCCCCTAGTATGAAGAGGAATGTCCGGGGTAACGCTAGCTGCTTTCCCCTGCCGAATGACTGCATGCCGCATGCCTGGATGCATTGAGCCTCACGTTGAGGCGGGGCTTGGCGCCCCCGGCTGGTAGTGCAGGCGAGCAGATGGAGCAAGCCGCGAACGCTCAAGCATCAGTCCGGCCGAGATCTGTAGTGCGGTGGCACTGCGACCGGTGTCAGCACTGACCCAGGCCAGGCCAGGGCAGTACGTTCAGCGTTCGGCTGCCTGTGGCTGTCAACGCATCAAAGCCAATTATCGAGCCACCCCGGCCGAGGCTGTCCGAAAGAGCGCCTTCACATCCTTGTGGTGGACGACTTGCAGGATGCAGCCGACTCCTTGTGCATGTTGCTGCGCCTGGATGGGGGCGAGCTGAGCGCCGCGTACAGTGGCGAGCTGGCACGGCAGGAAATGCAGCGACGGCCGCCCGACCTCGTTCTGCTCGATCTAGGCTTGCCGGACATCGATGGCTTCAAAGTATCGCGCCTCGCAAACTCCTAGCGTGGGATCTTTGGCGTTATTGCGTGAAAACGGCAACGAACCACAGGTTCTTGGCGCTGCCGACAAAGCGACGCCGACGTTCCCTCGGTCAACTTAGCGATGTCGATACGCCCAAGATCGCATGCACCGTCCTGACACCTGAATGACTGGTCCTGGCCGACATCGGTCAGAGCGGCCGTGAGAAGCGGACGGTCAAGTCGCTAGCGCGGCGACCGTCCGCTCTCACCAAGAGCAGTCATCGCACGCTCGAGCACAACGAACCGCTTTCAGTCTGAAGCTGACATCCTGTTGTCTCCGCCACGGTCCTGGCGCGGGGGGCGGTATGCGTCCGCCGGATCAGATGGCGAGCTGCTCAGGCGATTTCCCCGAGGCGATGGCATCGATAAACCATTGTGGGCGGCGGCCGTGCCCAGTCCACGTATTGCCGTTCCCATCCTGGAACTTGATCTTCCCAGCCTTCGCCTTGCGGCCCTTCTTGGTCGTCATTTTCCGACCAGCCGTTGAGGAGGCCGTGCGCGCGACCCTTGCGCTCAAACCGAGATCCGCAGCGGTCAAGCCGTAAACGGTGATCGCCTCTTTGATCTTCGCGATCACCGAATCAACTTCCTTCTTCTTGATCTGGCTCGCTTGAGCTTCGAGCTTGGCGATCTGCTTTTGCAGTTGACTGAGTGTTGTCATAGAGAGTCCTTTGATGCCAATGGAAGCAAAGGATATGTTGACATAAGAAAAAGGCAAGGCTGCAGGCAGAGATGGCCTACTGAACGACAGCCTAAACGGCTAGTTCACCGCGCGAGCCGCGCCGTCACGGCTGGCTGCGACGAATTCGCTCGCTGCTCTTGAGCGCTTTGCGGTAGCGCGCATCGATCCGATCGCAGAACTCGCCGAACTTGAGATCCAAGGCGGAGGCGATTCGGTGCAGCACGCTAAGGCTCGGCTGCTTCTTCCCGACCTCGATCAACGAGATGAACGGCCGGTCGAGGTCGCAGCGGCCTGCCAGATCCTCTTGCGTGAAGGCCAACTCTTGTCGGCGAACCTTGACCTCGACCCCGAGGGCGTCAATGAGGGCTTGGTTACGACTCGGGCGCATGGCGCCGGAGTGTTGGTGCTGTGTACACTAAAGACACGTGTCAACTGACAGCAAATCGACGAACGTTTCAAGCTCGGGAACCCCGTCTTTGCTGGTGATCGTCGCGTGAAGCGCACTGTCAGCGCGAGATGCCGGGCTCGTCATTGGACTACCGCCCGGGTGTTCGCCACAGTGGTCGCACTGTCCAAAGCACCTAAGGAGGGATACCAAAGATGGCCGAGATGAAAGGGCGCCGACGCGCTGAACGTGTTTCACGCCGCGGCCTCACCGTGGCCCTCGTGGCGGCCTTGACCGCCTGCGCCACCCCCGTCCAGCTCCCCGACCGCGTCCACACCGTGACCGGCTCCTCCGGCGGCACCTACATTGAGCGCGTCGACTTCTCGTACGTGCCGCCCCAGCCGCGCAGCTTCTCCCAGCTCAAGCTCTGCATCGCCGAGCACGTCCACCAGCAAGGCGCCCAGCTGAGCGACACCGCCGGCTCCTTCGTCGGCGCGGCCACCGGCACCTACTACCAGGTCAACCGTAGCCAGACCGTGATCGGCGGCCCGGTCTTCAAGTACATCGACGAAGGCACCACCACCCTGGTCGCCAGCGGCCTGACCCGCACCGATTCGTCCGCCGGCCTGGTCGTCGACCTGGTCCGCTTTGACCTCAAGGCGGCCACCGGCCCACAGGGTCTCACCCTGGTCTTCTCGCAGATCGAGCGCGCCCAGCAGAACACCGGCGGGCTGGCCAACGAAGGCTTTGGCCCCGTCGGCACCTGGGCCGGCGCCCGCGCACCCGGCGTCTACACCGCGCTCGAGCGCCTCGCCGACCGCCTCAAGGCCTGCCTGGGCTGAGCGCCGAGGCCTGTTAACCCCCACCTGACACCCCCATGCCCGCCCTCAACGACAAACCCGTTCGCCTGCTGATGCACGACATGGCGGCAGCCTTCGCCCTGCAGCCCGGCCAAGCCTTCTCCCGCGAGCGCGCGGTCCAGTGGTTTGCCGAGCACTACCCCAACGTCAAGGAGGGCACCGTCACCGCCCACCTGATCCGCCTGTCCACCAACGTGCGCACCCGGCTGCAATACGCCGCCCGCGACGACGGCAGCGACGACCTCTTCTTCAAGATCGACAGCAGCCACTTCCGCCTGTACGAGCCGGGCAGGGACCCCATCCCGATCAGCTCGCTGACCGCCCAGTCCGATGACGCCGAACCCACCGTGGCCGAAAACACTGCTGCGGCACTCTCCCAGGAGTTCGCCTACGAGCACGACCTGCGCGACTACCTGGTGCGCAACCTCCACGCCCTGGAGCCGGGGCTGCGCCCCTACACGGACGAAGGCATCACCGGCGTCGAATTCCCGGCCGGCGGGCGCTTCATCGACATCCTGGCCGTCGACCAGCACGGCGACTACGCCGTCATCGAGCTCAAGGTCTCCAAGGGCTACGACCGCGTCGTCGGACAGCTGCTGCGCTACGTCAACTGGATCAAGGAGCACCACGTCGACGGGCCACAGAAGGTGCGCGGCATGATCGTCGCCAAGGACATCAGCGAAGACCTGCGGCTGGCCTGCCGCGCGCTCCCCGACGTGACGCTCTACGAGTACAAGCTCTCGGTCACGGTGCAGCAGGTCAGTGGATGAGGGGCGGGGGTTCGTCCAGATCGGGCAGCGGCAGCAGGCCGGGGTCGGTCGGGTCCGGACACGCGTCTGAACAAGCGTTCGGCTGGGAGGGGTCGAGGGGGTCGAAGCGGTAGGGGCGTCCCTCTTTGCGGGCCTTTGCTGCCTCAGCGAGGGCCAGGTGGTAGGGGCAGTTCACGAAGCCAGCCATGTAAGGTACCTGGATGACGCCCGATTCGCTGCTGCCGGGTTGCGCATACGTGCGGGCCACACGGAGCTTCTCGGCGACTTCCGGCGATTCACGCCGCATGCGCAAGAAGAGCTTCTTGGCCTGCTTGTCGCCCGCCGCCGCGGCGCGCGCCAGCCTTCGGTAGATCAGCTCGCGGTTGGTCATGTCGCCTTGAGCGACATCGGGGTGTGCGTCTCGCACCTTTTCGTCCAAGAGGCGAGTCACCAGGTTCGGCTCATCGGGCGTCGGCGGCTTCTTGCGCTTCACGTGCTTCTCTCCAGGCCAAGTCGGACAGGGTGGCCTCCATCAGTTTTCGTTGCTGGATCGGCGCCAAGATCTCCCACATCTCCTCTGGAAGATAGGGGATGAGGACGACGCCCAGCTCAGGCTGCGGCTTGGGGTTGGCCGAGCCGGTCCGGCGCTGGATCTCGTTGCGGCTTTGCTTCATCTCCTCGTCGTGTAAGAGGGCGGCGGCCTTCACGTCTCCTTGGACTGCAGCAGCGATCGCTTTCCGCAGGAGGCCCTCTTCGAGCGTGAGCGGGCGCTTCTTGCCGCGGAGCGTGATCGAGCCGCACACCTCGTTTGCGACCCGCTCGATGACCGTCAGATCCGCTGGCTTGGGCTTGCGCGGCCGTCCCTTCGGATTCCCCGACTGGCCCTTCACAAAACGCGACGCCTGCGGCGGCTTGCCGTAGCCGACCGGATAGTCGGGGTCGTTGGGACCTTTGTCACTGCTCATCGCCATCCTCCCGACGCTGGGTCACCACCTCGGCCCACGAGCACCCGGCGACCGCGCTGCTCTCGCCTTCCACGTCCTCCAGCAAGACCGCCTGGCCGCCGCTCCGTAGATAGCGCTGCACCGTCACATCCACATAGCGCGGATCCAGCTCCATCAGCGCCGCCCGCCGGCCGGTGCGCTCGGCCGCGAGCAGGGTCGAGCCCGAGCCCCCGAAGGGATCGAGCACCAGCCCGTCACGGTGGGAACAGTCGAGGATGGCGTCGGCGATCATCGCCGTCGGTTTCACCGTCGGGTGCATGGCCAGGCGCTGCGAGCGGCCTTTGGACGGGGTGGTGACGCCGGCGTAGGGCCAGACGTTGCTGCGGTTGCGCCCGTGCTGCCCAGCTCGATGTTGTTGATGTGCGCCCCGCGGCCGGCCTTGTAGACGAAGATCAGCTCGTGCTTGGAGCGATACAAGGACCCCATCCCCGCGTTGGCCTTGTTCCAGACGCACAGGTTCTTCAGCTCCGTGTACGACACTGTGGCCGCGTCCATCAGCTCACGCAGGTGCCGCCAATCGATACACAGGAAGTGGATGGATCCGTCGACCGAGTTCGCCACCAGCAGCATGAAGACCGCGTTCAAGAAGGACGTGAACTCCTGCGGGCTCATCTCCCCGGAGGCCATCACGAACTCCCCGTGGCGATCCCCGGAGGTCACGTTCCCGGCGATCGGCACGTTGTAGGGCGGGTCGGTGAAGACCATCTGCGCGGGCTGGTCGCCCAGCAGGCGGCCGTAGGCCCGTGGATCGGTGGCGTCGCCGCACAGCAGCCGATGCCGCCCGAGCTGCCACAGGTCCCCGACGCGCGAGACGGGTGGCGCCTTCACGTCCGGCTCGAGCGGCTCGTCGTCATCGGCCTGCATCGGGCAGAGCAGGGCGTCGATCGCAGGGGTGTCGAAGCCGGTGAGGCGGATGTCGAAGTTGCCCCCCAGCTTCGCCAGCTCCCCAAGCTCCATCGTGAGGAGCTGGGTGTCCCAACCGGACTGCTCGGCCAGGCGGTTGTCGGCGATCACGTAGGCCCGGATCTGCTCGGGGGTGAAGTGATCGAGCCGCACGGTGGGCACCTCGGTCAGACCGAGGACCTTAGCGGCCTCGAGGCGCCCGTGGCCGGCCACGACCATGCCGTCGCGGTCGATCAGCAGAGGGTTGGTGAAGCCGAACTCTTCGATCGAGCGAGCGATCAGGCGGATCTGCTTCTTCGAGTGCTTGCGAGCGTTGCGCTCGTAGGGCCGCAGCGAGGCGACCGGCATCATTTGAAAGGTTGCGGCCACTGCGGGCGCGCGGATTGGTTCCGTCGTCATGGGATTTCCCCAAAAAAGTTAGTACGACACACGTGCATCAACCGCATGGCGGATGCGCCCGGTTGTCGTCCCACCTTCGCCCATGCGACCGGTGAAGACGCGCGAGAAGCTAGCTCGCTGATCTGCCCATCACATGATGAGCGACCGTCAACCACATAGCTGTTGAGTTCGGTTGTCGTCCCACCTCCGCCCATGCGACAGGTGAAGACGTGCGAGGTGCGACCTCACCAATCTGCCCATCACATGACGGGCAGGCATCGCCACATGGCGGATGCGCTCGGTTGGCGTCTCACCTCCGACCATGCGGGCAGTGAAGACGCGTGAGGAGCTACCTCACTGATCTGCCCGTCGCATGACGGGGGGATCAAGGAACCGTGCGAGCACTCTATACCAAAATTTTGCTCTTGGGTTATATCAAAACGCGGCAGGCCGGTCCTTCCGAGGATCCCGCCGGCACATGCATCGATCGAGGTACATCGAAGCGCGGATGTTGGGGCCGAGATAGGGCAGGCATACGGTTTGCCCCTGCAGCCTCACGATGTATCAGATCCGCATCCTGTGGCGGCGTAACGTGCGTCACTCAGTCCACTTCCCAAAGATGCTCAACGCATGGTGGCCGTCCACCCCTGAGCTGCTCGAGCAGTTTGAAGGAATTGTCTACGCCGCGAACGAGATCCACGGACCAGGGACGCACTGGATCGAGCGACGGCAAGTCGAGGTCCTGCACTGAATCTCATCGCAATCCGCTAGAGGCCCACATGTACGCCTCGCGACCAAGTCATGAGCCTTCCAGTCGAGCCTGAACACGCTTTAATGTGGCAGCACGGAACGTCCTACCGAGATCCGCTCGCCACGCCATCGTCACCGGTACAACGAACGCTAGGGCTGCAGCCATGACCTGGGTGATCGACATCGACACGACGGGTGCATCGCAGCTGCAGCGGGCCCGAGCTGTTGCTGCATGCTGGGCCGTCTTCGAAAGGGAGGCCGTCCATCCACGCCTCGCGGAGCGCGCGGCCTATGCTGAGAGCGAGGAGGCGCCGAGCGCGTCGGCCGAGAAAGCCGAACTGACGGCGGTGTGGCACGAGGCCGTCGAAGCCGCCGTGGCAGCTTGCTGGGCGGGGGTGCATCCACGGCCACCGACCGCGATCGTCGTTCGCGAGATCGACGATGAGGCGATGCGGCAGCCAGGCGATGAGAAGGGGCTCGGCAGCGACTAGCGTCGCTTTCTTGTCCGCAGATCGAGTGCTCAAGCCACGTAAGACCCACCGAGACGAACTGCGGCTCGGGAGGCGATGCCTGGGCGGTTGATCCAACTGGTGTAGCCGTCTCTTAGTCGATGGTCGCATTAGGCAGCGCAGTCACGCCCGCATCTTTCACCACGGTCATCGCCGGTATGGCTTGTGTTCGTGGCGACCGGCAAATGCCGATCGGCGGCGCTAGTTCTTCGCCGAATGCTCCACTCGGTAAAAGTTGAACGTGATGGCGGGGATGCCGATGGGTTGGCCGACCTTGCTCTGCTCGACGACGAGCGAGGCGATACCGCGGTACGCCGGCTGAGAATCGAGCGTCAGTGCCCAAGTCCAGGATGACCGAACACGACCTCGCCGTGTCGTCGAATCTTCCGATCGAGTCCAGCGCTTGAAGAAGCATGCCGCGTAGTCGTCAGCAATCGATTGCATGGTCTTCGTCGTGATCGCGAGCGTCACGTCCGATTGCAGCCCATCGATGCGGTCGATGCCGCTCTGGCCAGCGATGTCGCACTCCAAGACTCGAAGCGCTGAATCGCCTTCGAAGCGGAGGATCTTGCATTGCTCAAACGGCAGCGTCGAACCCGATACGCGGTGGATCGCCACCTGCCCCGGGGAGCGCTCAAGCACGTCCCCCGTCAGTTGGGCTAGATCGCGAAACGTGTGGTCAACCAGCCGATGCATGCCATCGCAGTCGGCCTCCGTGAGCGCGTTCGCGACCCCGCTGGCGAACAGGACGAGAACGGTCGCAGTCGTTCGAATCGATCTCCCTGCGTCCATCGAGTGTGCTGTGGAAGCCATCGTCGTTCGGTCCCCTTGTCGTCGGTCGGGACCAGAATCTAGTACGAAAAGTCAGCTCAACGCCAAGTTCGACGCGATGGATACTCAAACAGGTGGCTTCACACGCGTGTCGAGCAGCGTGAGCAGGTTGAGCAGTGTCGATCGCAAGGCCGGTCCGAGTGGCCAGATCGGGCGCCATCCGGAAGGGCCGGGATGCGTCCGCTCGCCAACCCGTAGCATCGCCGTCGTATGCTGAGGCGCTTCGTCTCTGCCAACTGCACCCGGAGAACCACCCTGACATTGCAGGATTCCATCCGCAAGGATCTGCTGGTCCTCTGGCTCTCCATTGCAGCCGTGGCAATGGTGCTCGTTGCGCTGCTCATCCTTCTCGTCCAGCAGAGTGCCGGGCCTCAACTCGCGCGCGCGCGTGGACAAGCCTCGGTGAGTTGCGAGGCGCTGCGCGCCGGCGCAGCACGACTTCACATGGGGGCACCGGGAGATTCCTCGGTGAGCCCCAGTTCGCAGAAGCTGCCTGGCGCACAGGCAATCCTTGATCTCGTGCTGCGTGACCGCCCGGGCATGGAAGGTGGCTTCTGGCAGACCGATGCAGGCGTTGTGGCGTATGCCTTCCCCACCTACGACGGAACCGGCATCAAGCGCGATCCTCCCAGCGCTGAGCTCGAACGCATCGTCGCCACAGCGCAGCGCGCTCTGCAGACGAACGGTCTGGTGACTGACATTCGTCCCGGACTGCGCGAGGCCGTGGTCTTCTCGGCCTGTCCGATCGATTCACCGCCGCACGTCCTGGCGGCTTGGACTCTGACGCGGGTGACACTGATCAGTGCGGACGTGGTCAACCCGCTGATACTCACTCTGAGCCTGCTGCTGTGCATGGTCGTGCTTTCCGGTGTCTGTTTGGGCCGCATGCTCGCGCGCTGGCGACAGCAGTCCGCACAACTGCAAGCGCAGTTGGCGCAGGCCGAACGGCTGGCGGCACTCGGACGCATGTCGCCGGCCTTGCTCACGAGATTCGCAACCCACTTGGAACGATGCGCATGAAAGTGGAGAACGCGATGGCCGCTGGCGCTGACGTCCGGGAAGCGCGTATCGCGGGCGCCATGGAGTCGGTGCTGTCGCAGACACAGCGACTGGAGTCGCTGGTCTCCAGTTTGTTGGCCCTGACGCAGCCTCTGCGGGTGGACCGCCAGTCCGTCGATTTGGTCGCGTTCCTGGACGAGCAGATCCAAGTCCACGCGATTGCGGCTCAGCGTGCCGGTGTGCGGCTCGCGCGGTCGGTGGATTCCGATCTCACCGAGGCTGCCTCGAGTTCGGCGTGGTTCGACCCGACCCAACTGGCCAGGGCGTTCGACAACCTGCTGCTGAACGCACTGGCTCACACAAGGGAAGGCGGGTCGATCGAGTTGGGGGCGCGGCGCGCGAGCCCGGGCCGGCTGTTGCTGTGGGTGGCTGACGATGGCGCCGGCGTGCCCGTCGAGTTGCGCGATACGCTGTTCGAACCCTTCGCCACTGGCCGCAGCGGCGGGTCGGGCCTGGGTCTTGCACTGGTGCGGGAGATCGTGCAGGCCCACGGTGGCCGGGTGACTCTTGCCGAGACGGCGCAGGGCGCGCGCATCGAGATGGAGTTCCCATGGCCCACATCCTGATCGTTGACGACGATGCGGCGTTTCGAGACAGCCTCTCCGAGACGGTGCTCGACCTCGGCCATACGGCCCTCCAGGCGGGCACCGTCGACGCGGGGCTGCATCGGCTTCGCACCGAAGCCGTCGACGTCGCGATCGTGGACCTGCGCATGCCCGGAGACGATGGCCTGACGTTCCTGCGCAAGGCGGCACGCCTCGCGCCCGTCCCCTGCATCATGCTCACCGCCTATGCGAGTGGCGCCAACACGATCGAGGCGATGCGTCTGGGGGCCTTCGACCATCTCACCAAGCCGGTAGCCCGGGCAGCGCTCATGCAGACCTTGGAACGGGCGCTGCAGAGCAGCGACGCACGCGCCGCCGATGCGACAGCGGTGCCGTCTGCAACGGATGCTTCGTCGGCAGAAGAGACTGAACTGGTCAGCAGCAGCGAAGCCATGCGCGAAGTCTTCAAGCGGATCGGCATGATCGCCGGCAGCGATGCCACGGTGCTGATCCTCGGGGAGACGGGTACTGGGAAGGAGCTGGTCGCCCGGGCGCTGCACGGCAACAGCACCCGTGCCGGACGGCCGTTCGTCGCGGTGAACTGCGCGGCCATTCCTTCGGACCTGATGGAGAGCGAACTGTTCGGGCACGTGAAGGGCGCCTTCACGGGCGCCACCAGCGACCGGGTCGGGCGCTTTCGGGAAGCCGACGGTGGCACGCTGTTCCTCGACGAGATCGGTGACATGCCGCTGCCGACGCAGGCCAAGATCCTGCGCGTTCTGCAAGAGCGCGAGATCACGCCTGTCGGCGGCACGCGCGTGTCGCGTGTGGACGTGCGCATCCTGGCTGCAACACATCGAAACCTGCCCACGGCTGTGAGCGAAGGTCGGTTCCGCGAGGACCTCTGGTACCGGCTGCAGGTGGTGCCCCTCCAGTTGCCACCGCTGCGCGAGCGCGTAGGCGACGTCCTCCTGCTGGCCGAGCATTTCCTGCGACGGGCAGGCAAGGGCGCGCCCAAGCGCTTGACTGCGGCGGCGGCGCAGCGCCTCCTGGCGCACCCTTGGCCCGGCAACGTACGAGAACTTCGCAACGCCATGGAACGCGCCGCGCTCCTGTGCCACGGCTCGGCGATCGAGCCCGAGCACCTGGGGCTGCTGACGGCCGGTGTGGCTTCCCCAGAACTCGAGATCGACTGGAACGGCAGCTTGGCGCCCGCCATCGCCCAGGTTGAGCGCCAGATGATCCGACATGCATTGGCGGAGACCGCCGGCAACCGCGCCGAAGCAGCCCGACGTCTCGGGCTATCTCGCCAGCAGCTCTATCGCAAGCTCACCGAACACGGCATCGAGTGAGGCTGTCCGATCCTGTGACAGGCACTGTCAATGATGCGGACACTTCGCTCGCCGTTGACCCAATAAGCTGTTGATTTCCTTGAGATTTCCTGGTGGCACAAGCCGTGCGCGCTGAGGAGGCGTGTTTCACGTCACCCCAGGAGTCTCAGATGTCCAGACGAGTTCTTTCTATCCTCGCCATCGCCGCAGGGCTGAGCGCCGCGACGGCGCAAGCCGTACCGCCTCGGCCAGGTGCGGAGCCGCCGCCGCCAATGCAATCGCCCGGGCTTGGCCTGGCCGCTCAGGCCATAGCCGAAGGGCGGGTTCAGAGGCTGCTGATCAACCCCTACGGTGAGGTCGACGGACTGCGGCTTGCTGACGGCACGCTCGTCAGTTTCCCTCCGCACATGTCCGGGGCACTGACCGCAGCGGTCAAGCCGGGCGACACCGTGCGCATCATTGGCCGTATGCAAGGCCGCGGCGCCGCCAAGGCGGATGCCGTCGTCAATACGGCCACCGGACAGACCGTGTACGACCAGCCGCCGACGCTGACCGAAGGCCGCCCGTTGCCGATGCATCTGCGCGCGCAACAGCTGCAGCCCCAGAAGGTCGAAAGCCGTGTCGAGGCCGTGCTGACGGGGCCGCGCGGCGAAGCCAACGGCGTCATCCTTGCCGACGGCAGCATCGTGCGCTTCCCGCCCGAGACCTTGCGGTTGTCGGTCCAGCCGGGGGCGCCGTTCGCGGCTTCCGGTCTGGGCACGCGCAATGCGATCGGCACCTCGCTCGAGGCCGTGAGCATGGGCACCAGCCTGTCTGCCTTGCAGTCTCTGTACGAACGCGCGCCCTAAGGCGCTTCCAAGGCCAGTTCCGGCGCGAAGCGGCCGCTCGCGCCGGAACCGCACAGCTCGTTCGGACACCTCAAGGGTCCCCAATGTCCCCAAAGATCCTCCCTGTCGTCCTTTTGCTGATCTCGAACGTCTTCATGACGTTTGCCTGGTATGGGCACCTCAAGTTTGGCGACCAGCCGCTGTACCTGGTGATCAGTGTGAGCTGGCTGATCGCGTTTGCCGAGTACTGCTTTGCGGTACCAGCCAACCGCATCGGCCACGCGGTGTACAGCGCCGCAGAGCTCAAGACGATGCAGGAAGTCATCACGCTGACGGTGTTCGCGGCCTTCTCGGTGTGGTATTTGGGCGAGCGGTTGACACTGAATCATCTTCTGGGGTTTGCCTTCATTGGGCTGGGTGCGTTCTTCATCTTCAAAGGCCCATTGCACTAGCGAGCGATGATGCCGACATCAAGCAAGCCCGAAGACTCGCAGCGCTGGCTGGGCGGCCTGAACTTCTTCTTGGCAGACGTGCGGGATGGGCTGGGGCCGTTTCTCGGGGTCTTCCTGATGGGCCTAGGTTGGCGTGCCGACGACATCGGCTATGTACTCGGCGCAGCCGGCTTCGCAGGCATGTTGGTCACCACGCCCCTGGGCGCATGGGTAGACGCATCGCGTCGCAAACGAGGGCTGCTGGCCGGCGGCACGATCGCGCTGATCGTCAGTAACCTGGCGCTTTGGGCGGCACCCAGCGGCATCGTGGTTACCACAACGCAGGTGGTCACTGCCGTCGTCGGCGCGTTGTTCGGTCCTGCGCTGATGGGACTTACGTTGGGTTTGGTCGGGCCGAAGGATCTGCCGCGGCAGCTGGGCCTTAACGAGGCCTGGAACCACGCCGGCAACGTCGCCGCGGCAGCCCTTGCAGGATTCGCCAGCTACCGATGGGGCTTGCCGGCGGTCTTCGTGCTCATGACCTTGATGGCGACCGCGTCGCTGCTGTGTCTGAGCAAAATCCAACCCCAACACATCGACCACAACGTCGCTCGAGGCCTCGACGCCGATAGCGCCCAGGCGGTCAAGGGTTCCGATCGGATCCCTTCGCATGGCAGGTTGCCTCGAAGTCACGCAGCCTGCGCGTGCTGGCCGTAACGATGATGCTGTTCCATCTCGGAAATGCCGCGATGCTGCCCTTGTTCGGTCAGGCCGTCGTCTCGCGCGGAGAAGCCGATCCTGGTGCGTTCACTGCCCTCACGGTCATCGTTTCGCAACTCGTCATGATTCCCGTGGCGCTCCTGGCCGGTCGGTATGCGGCGCGCCACGGCTACTGGACTCTCCTCACCGCAGCGTCGATGGCACTGCCGCTGCGCGGACTGATCGCTGCCTTCTGGGCAACGCCCTGGGCCCTGCTGCCCGTGCAGATCTTGGACGGGATCGCGGCGGGCTTGCTCGGCGTAGCTCTCCCGGGATTGGTCGCGTCGATTCTGCGCGGGAGCGGGCACGTCAACGCGGGCCTGGGAGCGGTGATGACCGTTCAGGGGATTGGGGCGGCACTCAGTCCTGCGCTGGCCGGATGGATCGCGCACCGCCATGGCTATGGCCCAGCTTTCGTGGCGCTCAGCCTTGTCTCGGCACTTGCATTGGTGATGCTGCTGCTTGCAAAAGGCGCAGAGCATCCGCGACGGCGGAAGTAGTCAAGGCCTCGATTCCTGGGAGGATTCAACGTTACCCGGCAGAGTTCATCAATGGACAGATGCCTGACAGTGCGAATCTCCTCGGCGAATAGAGTAGCTGCGTCTCGCGGGTACCGTCCGAGCTGGCAAGCATGCTGCTTTCCGCGCTAGGCCCGGAGCCCTCGGCTTGCAGCCGAGGGCAGAGCCGTATCGCAAGCGCTACGGGGCCGGCTCAACCCTTGGCGGAGCTGAGCTATGACGACTTCTTTACCTTGGACGTCGACTTCGCACCGGCCTTGTCGGTGGCAGGCTGAGCGTTGGCTTCTTGTGCACCCTTCGCTGCTTGGCTACGGATAAAGTGCTGGAGCAGTTCGAGCTGATCGTCGGTGAACTCAGGAAAATCGGGCATTCCCCGAGGGCGCAACCGACCCTCTTTGACCACCGCCTTCAACGAATCTAGGTTGAGAGGTATCGGTGAGGCGCGCAAGTCGGGCGCCGCGCCGCCCGAGACCGCGCCTGACCCGTGGCACCACACGCAGTTCGAAACAAAGAGCGCTCGGCCTTGCTCCACCTTGGTCTCATCGACCTTGAACTCAGCAGGCGCGATGGGTTTGGGGAAGAACGGCGGCTCGAACATTGGCATCGTGGCCTTGCCATCAAGCGCGAAGGTGAACAGCCGTCGCGTCTGTGCGCGGTAGGCCCAGCCGTAGTTGGCGACCGCGGATCCGCCTGCAAGAGAGACGCCTGCACCACCGAAGCCGACTAGGATCGACACGTACTGCTTGCCGTCGACCGAATAGGTGATGGGCGGAGCCGATATGCCCGAGCCAAGGAACATGTGCCAGAGCGCCTTACCGGTCTTGGCATCGTAGGCGTACAGGTTGCCGTTAGCGCGGCCCTGGAAGACCAGATCTCCTGCGGTGACCATCGTGCCTGGGTTCCAGAAGCCGTCCGCTTGTACTTCCCACACCTTCTTCTGCTTGATCGGATCCCAGGCCAACAGCGAACTCACGCCGGTGCCTTTGGGGATGTCTCCGCCCAGGCCAATGTCCACCGCCGGGTCGAAGTTGAGGTTCGGTGACTTCCAGTCCTTCTTGATGGAGCCGTCATTGAACAGGGCCGGAAGTTCCACCTTCGGGAGATAGGCTAAGCCAGTGCGCGGGCTGTATGACATCGCGTGCCAACTGTGCGCGCCAAAGGGGCTTGGATAAATCAGCGCAGGGGCGCCTTCGTAACGCGCGCCGGGGATCTCGATAGGCCGCCCAGTCTTCATGTCGATTCCCGAGGCCCAGGTGACCTTGGCAATCTTCTCGGCGGAGATCAGCTTCCCGTTGCTGCGATCCAGTACATAGAAAAATCCGTTCTTGGGCGCATGCACCAGCGCTTTGACCATCTGACCCTTGATCTTCAGGTCTGCAAGCACGATGTCCATGCTGGAGTTGTAGTCCCAAGTCTCACCCGGAACGGTCTGATAGTGCCACTTGTACTTGCCGGTGTCGGGATCGAGTGCCACTAGTGAGCAGAGGAACAAGTTGTCACCGCCGTCAGGGCTGCGGATCTTGCGGTTCCACGGTGACCCGTTGCCGGTTCCGATGATGATCTGGTTGAACTCGGCGTCATAAGTGAACCCGTTCCAGGTGTTGCCGCCGCCGCCGTGCTTCCACCATTCGCCGGTCCAGGTCTTGGCGGCCATCTCCTGGGTTGCGTCCTCGAAGCCGTCGGCCGGATTGCCGGGAACGATGTAGAAGCGCCAGGCCTGCTTGCCGGTCTCGGCGTCATAGGCAGTGATGTAGCCGCGCGCCGCACCATTCTCGGTGCCGCCATTGCCGATCAGTACCTTACCGCGGAAGATCTTGGGATATCCGCTGACGTACATCGGCTTATCGACGTCGGTGGTCTGGACGCTCCACTTCTCCGCTCCGTCCTTCGCGTTGAGGCCGATCAGGCGGCCGTCATTGGTGGCGATGATCAGCGTGCCCTTCCAAAACCCGACGCCGCGCGTGCCACCCCAGAAGAGGCGCAGGCGCTTGCCGGCGTGCTCGATGGTCTTGGGGTCATACTCCCAGAGAACTTTGCCGGTCTTGGCATCGACAGCTCTTGTCACGCTGTACGAACCGGCAAAGTACAAAACGCCATCGACGACAAGTGGCGTGCCGAGAAGTGCTCGGTCATTGGGCAGTGGCAACTGCCATGCGAGATTGAGCCTAGAGACGTTCTTGGTGTTGATCTGGTCTAGCGGGCTGAAGCGGTTCTCGCTGTAGTCGCGGCCGTAGGAGAGCCAGTTGGCGCCGTTTCGGGTATCGGCTAGGGCCGCGTCGTCCACCACCGTTTCCGCCGCAGTCAAGCGGGCCGCGACCAGCAGCGCACACGCGAGCGCGCCCGTGATTCGTCTCTGCATGTCTCCTCCAGTCTCGATGTGATCGACGATTGTGGGGACTGAGCATTGGAGCTTCCCCTCTCTAGAGGGGGGGATCGAGGGGGCGAACGCGCCATGGACGAGAACCTATGAGGAATTCCTACGCGATCGAGCGGCAGCGAATCTACTAGAACAAGATTCGCGCAGCTGTTCCGTTGATTCGTCGGCAAACGAGTCGTGGTTGTGAAAGGCCTTGCCGGCGTGCCGCGTGAAGCAGGTAGGGCAAATGAGGTAGCCATAGAAACCGAGTCGATCTCCAGGTGATGGCTATCGAAGGCGCCACCCATCAAGGAATTGTTCTCGATCGGCCAAGAAGGATTCGCCATGAATCTCAATGATTGAATAAGGACTGATAACCCGGCGCGGAAGAGGGCTTGCCCTCCCTAATACCTCTCTCCAGGAGGGGTGAACTGCGCGCTCGATGCCTTAGATTACTGCTGGAAAGTCGATGCCTGCTGAAGCTCTTTGAGGGGCTATGTCCCATCTCTAAGGCTCGCGCCCAGTTGGGGCGGGGCTTCTAATGCGCGACGCTAAATAATCGCCATATCCCGTAGCTCAGTGGATTGATGCGCAAGATCAATCGAGCCCATTCGATGGCTAGCTTTGGGTGGCAAGAGCGCTTTCATCAATTGTAATTATTCGCTTGATGGAGCCGTGGCGCATGAATACAAGTCAAGATTGATTGTATTTATATTTAATTGCAAAATAACTACGGAGATGCGCAATGCGCAAGTTCTGGTCGGTTGGGGCGACTTGGCTGGTTCTAAGTGTTTTGTGTTCCGGCGCTGAATCGGCTGAGTCGAATTCAGGGGCTGATACTCAATGGCCGAGCTACAACCTCACGGCGGATGGTCAGCGTTTTGCTGCGGCGGATCAGATCAACGTCAAGAACGCGGCGCAGTTGGGGGAGGTTTGCCGCATTAAGGTTGCAGATGCGGGGACGTTTCAATCTGGTTTGGTCCAGATTGGAGGGCTGATCTACCTCACGACCGCGCTTGACACGTTTGCTATCGACGCGACGAACTGCTCCGTGCGCTGGCGTCACAGCTACACCCCTGAGCAAGAGGTGGTTTGGAGTGTGAACCGCGGGGTTGCCTACTCCAACGGCAAGATCTTCCGTGGCACGCCGGATGCACGTCTGCTCGCAATCGACGCACTATCAGGTAAGACGGTCTGGCAGCACCAGGTCGGCGATCCGCAGCTGGGAGAGTTCTTCAGCGCTGCGCCGCAGGTGTTCCAGGGGCTGCTGATCATTGGCGCTGCGGGCGGCGACTGGGGTACTCGTGGTCGAGTGATGGCGTTCGATGCTGAAACTGGGCGCGAGGTCTGGCGCTTCAATACGATCCCCCGAGGCAAAGAGACAGGGGCGGAGACTTGGAAGAACGTTGGGACCGCGCGCTATGGTGGCGGTGGGACCTGGACCTCTTACACGCTCGACATGGCGTCCGGTGAGGTTTTTGTTCCTGTTGGGAATCCGGCGCCAGATTTCATCCCGGCTCATCGTCCTGGGTTGAATCTGTTTGCTAACAGCATGGTTGTGCTTGATGCGCGTACCGGTGCATTGAAGTGGTACTACCAGCTTGTCTCGAACGACGGACACGACCTCGACTTGGGGGCGGCGCCGATGCTTTACTTTAATAGTAAAGGCGACGGTATGGTCGGCCTTGGGAGCAAGGATGGGTACGTCTACGGTATCGATCGTGAAACACACAAGAAGGTGTTCCGTACGCCGATCACGACCATCAAGAATGAGGGAGTTCTGCCTACGCCGGCGGGCGTGCTGGTGTGTCCCGGTCCGCTTGGTGGCGTCGAATGGAATGGGCCGGCGCTCGACAAAGTCAACAAGACAATCGTCGCTGGTACGGTCGATTGGTGCGCGGTGCTAAAGCGCGAAGAGAACTTCGCGTACAAACCGGGTACCTTTAATCTGGGAGGGCATTGGGAGTTCCAGGGGAAAGGCCGAGGCGCTGTTGTCGCGCTCGATGTCGATACCGGAGAGGTACGTTGGAGCTATAAAACTCCTGCGCCGCAGGTTGCGGGTGTCACGCCTACCGCTGGTGGGGTGATCTTCTCCGGGGACATGGCGGGCAACTTCTTCGCATTGGAAGGCGCAACTGGGAAAGAGCTTTTCAAGGTGCAGACGGGTGGGGCACTGGCGGGCGGAGTGATCACATATCTTCGCGGCGGGAAGCAGTACGTGGCATTTGCATCGGGCAACGTGTCGCGCCTCTTTAACGAGTCAGGCAGCTCAGGCAGTCCATCGCTGGTGATCTACGCGCTCAAAAGCGCAGACGTGGCTACTACGACTCAAACGCCAGTAGGCACTTCGATGGCAAGTGGAACCGTCGTCGCCTCAGGCGCCGGCACATATGCTTCGATCTGCTCCGGCTGTCATGGAGCTAAAGGCGAAGGGGGTGTCGGGCCCACGTTGAGAGGCATCAGTAAGCGACTGGATCTCAACAAGACCGTTGAGTGGATCAAGAGCCCATCTGAAAAGATGCCCAAGCTTTATCCAAGTCCGCTGGATGAGCAATCTGTTGTAGATGTCGCTAGATATATACAAGGGCTCTAGTAGTACTTGAGCAAATTAAATCTAGCGGAGAAGAAAATTGATGATGTCTGTCAACGTAAAGAAGGAAAGCTCGAGGAGCATTGTTGTTCTTGGTGCCGGGCAGGCTGGCTTTCAGGTCGCTGTGTCATTGCGAGACTTTGGGTACGACGGAAATATCGCGCTGATTGGTGATGAGTTTCACTTGCCTTATCGCCGGCCGCCGTTGTCGAAGGCGTATCTCGAAGGTTCGGTCGTTGCAGCGGCGCTTGGATTGCAATCCGAGCATTACTTTGAGAAGCAGGATGTGGGTTTACGGATTGGAAGCAAGGCGATCTCCATTGACCGTTCGTCAAACACGGTTTCGCTAGATTCGGGTGACCGAGTAAGGTACGACCATTTGGTTATCGCCACGGGGGCCACGCCGCGCTCACTTCAAGTCCCTGGGATTGGATTGGCAGGTGTAGTTAGCTTGCATAGGATTGAGCATGCCGACATGCTTCGCGGCTTGTTCCAAACCCCTGGTGACTTGGTTGTCATCGGCGGCGGATTTATCGGGATGGAGGTCGCCTCGGTTGCTGCCAAGGCGGGCCAGCGAGTCACCGTTGTCGAGGCCGCGGACCGAGTGATGTCTCGCGTTGTCTCCGAGGAGGTTTCAGGGGCTGTTGCCAGAGAGCAAGCGGCCAATGGCGTGTCGATCATGGCAGGACGTTACGCCGTAGCGTTTCATGGTCAATCTGGTCACATTTCGGCTGTCGAGCTTGATGATGGAACGCGCTTGCCCGCTCGCATTGTTCTAGTTGGAGTCGGCGTATCACCAAACGTTGCGCTTGCGGACGAATCAGCGCTGACAGTCGATAATGGAATCGCTGTCGATGAATCTCTTCTGACTTCCGACGCAAGCATTAGCGCTATTGGTGACTGCGCCAGCTTTCCAAGTGCTCATGCGCGTCGGCGCGTGCGACTGGAATCCGTTCAGAACGCGGTTGATCAGGCTAAGTACGTTGCAGGTCGGCTGGTTGGGCGGGTAGACGCGGCTTATAAAAGCGTTCCATATTTCTGGACACGCCAGTTCGGCATGTCGGTTCAGATCGTCGGTATCGGTAGTGTCAATGATGAGCGGTGGATTAGCGGAGATCCTGAATCTGGCGCTTTCTCTATTTTCAGATTTAATGATGGAGCGTTGTCGTGTGTTGAGTCGATCAATAGATCTGCGGAGCACTTGGCAGTTCGAGATGTTTTTGGAAAATGTAACTCTCTGCCGAGAATAATGCAGGCATCACTTGCGACACATATGCCAAGTCTGTCGATTAAGAAGGTCGACGCACAGGCGATCGTTGTCAGTTAGAAGCTGCGTTGGGCTCTGCGAGGTCAACCTCCAGAGTTCCGTGGCGATCTAGTCGTGCGAGTTTTGATCACGCGACGTACATCAATTGGATGGTGAGCTCTCATTGGAGCTCTTGCTCCCGCTGGTATGGCGGCATCGTCGACGCTCGCTAGGAGCAGCGCTCTATCTACCGCCTGTTCCCGCAGGCCGTGGCTGCCTACGGGGTGCGCTCTCTCGAGCTGCACCTTCCCGCTATCGGCTGTGCCCAACTTTGCCACGCCATGTCGACGCTACCGGTGTGGCCGGGCGCCATGCTGTAGGCTGTCCCGTTCTGTCGTGGACTGCTCAGTGGATCGGTGGTCAAGCCTGATGGCCAGCAGCTCATTCAGATTGGCATTGACCTGCGTGAGGAAGTTGGCATCAGTCCCGAACAACCCCAAGTGACCGTCAATGCTTGTTAGCGGGCGAAACTCGCTGTTGGGGATGAGTCGCTGCTCAACCAAGCAGTCAGCCGGTGGGAAGAACATGTCATGACTGATCGGCATCACGAAGGTCTTAGCGCGGATGCGGCCCAACGCTGCCGCCAGGTTGCCGTTCGTGTGACGGCTGACGTCGCCGCGCTGCCATTTCCAGGCCATCGCGAGCAGCGCGTTGGGGTCCATCGGCGCAAAGTAGCCCGTCATGAAGCTGTCCACGAACGTCTGCATGGAATCGAAGCCCAGTGCTTTGTGCCGGTTCTGGCTAAAGAACTCGGTACTCCATCCCATCACGGTCCAGATCTTGGCGTGGCGCTTCAAGCCGGCGGCCACATCGGCTGGTGAGGTGTAGCGGCCACCCTGGAAGCCGGGATCTGAGGTAATGGCATCAATGAGG
The DNA here is from genome assembly GCF_000576225.1 of Methylibium sp. T29-B. Lineage (NCBI taxonomy): Bacteria > Pseudomonadati > Pseudomonadota > Betaproteobacteria > Burkholderiales > Sphaerotilaceae > Methylibium > Methylibium sp. T29-B. The sequence goes on from NZ_AZSN01000007.1 coordinate 56,352, forward strand.
ACTTCTGCGAAGAGGAAGTCATGCTCGGTGTTCTTCGCGGTGCCAGCGATGGGTGCCGCGCGGCGCACCATGTCCGGGTAGCGTACTGCCCACTCGTAGGTCTGCTGCGCGCCCATGGAGCCGCCCACTACCAGCGCAAGTTCGTGCAGACCGTACTTCTCAGTGATGAGGCGGTGCTGAGCGCGCACGTCGTCGCCGATTCGCACCTTCGGGAAACTTGCTCCCGCCAAGTCGCCTCGGGCATTGTGCGGTGAGGTCGAGAGTCCGTTGCCAATCTGGTTAACGATGATGATGAAGTACTTTGCCGGGTCCAGCGCGCGGCCCGAGCCGATGTAGGTCTGCTCCATGATCTTGCTGGTGCCCGAGTACCAGGTCGGCACCAGGACGGCGTTGTCTTTGGCGGCATTCAGCATGCCATGCGTGGCGACAGCCAGCTGGCAGTCGAGCAGCGTACCGCCTTCTTCTAGTTCCAGCGCACCGATATCGATCAGTTCGAAGGGGCCGTGCCCTTCCTGGCTGTAGTAGCTGTTCGGGATCATCGTGTACCTCCTTGTTGCAGGTTTCAGCGCGCGGTGTAGCCGCCGTCGATCACAAGTTCTGAGCCCGTGACCCAGCGGGCCTGGTCGGACGCCAGATAGACCACTCCCCAGGCAACGTCATCGGGTGTGCCCGTGCCGCCCAGTGGGTGCATGCCATCAAGCAGCTTGCGCGCATCCGCCTCCGTCAGTCCCGCATCGTTCGCATAGCGCTTGACCATCGCCGTAAAGATGAATCCGGGATGGACCGAGTTCACGCGAATACGGTCGGAGGCATAGGTCAAAGCATCATTCTTCGACATGGTGCGCACGGCACCCTTGGCGGCGTGGTAAGGCGGGACGTCGCCACCGCCCACGATGCCGTAGATCGAGGATATGTTGATGATGGAGCCGCCACCCGCGGCCCGGAGGTGAGCGATCGCGTGCTTGGTGCAGAGAAAGACGCCTGTGGCATTGACCGCCATCACGCGCTCCCATTCCTGAAGAGGCAGCTCGTGCGTGGGCTTGTTGATACCTTCGATGCCGGCGTTGTTGACCAGAATGTGTAGACCACCGAGATTGGCGGCTGCCTCGTCGAGCGCTGCCTGAACCTGATACTCGCGGGTGACGTCAGCCGGAATGAACAGGGCGCGAAGGCCGTACTCCCTTAGCTGATTGGCCACCTGACGGCCTTGCTTCTTGTCTCTGTCCAGCAGCGCCACCGCAGCGCCTTCCTCACCCAGCCGCAGCGCGATGGCCTCGCCCAGCCCGTTCGCGCCGCCAGTGATGACGGCCACCTTGCCTGTGAGTCGCTTCATGTCGCGTCTCCAAATGATGGACGGTTCTCGTTTGGGCGTGCTGCTCCTAGGTCATCGAGAAGCCGGGATAGCCTTTCGCGGCTAGCTCATCGCACTGGCGGTGGTAGTTGCCCGCGCCGCCGATGTAGGACAGCAGACGACGTGGCTTGCCTTCGACATTCGATCCCATGTACCAGGAGTCGGTCTTCACCACCAGCGTGGCGGCGGCGGTCTCGTCGTGGTGCTGCACCCAGTGATCCTCCAGCGCTGGGTAGCCTCGATGGTGTGCTTGCCGTTGCGGCGCGCATAGGCGATGCATTCGCTGATCCAGTCCACCTGCTGCTGCAAGCAGGTGGTCATGTTGCACAACGCTGCGGAAGGTGCCAGTGGCGCGCCGGTGGTGAAGAGGTTGGGGTAGCCATGCACCTGAAGACCCATAGTAGTGCGGATCTCCTGCGACCATTGGTCCTTGAGCGACCGGCCGCCGCGGCCGCGAATGTCGATGCGACTGAGCGCTCCGGAGCCAGCATCGAAGCCGACAGCCAGGATGATTACGTCCACCTCGTGCACGGTGCCGTCCGAGGTCTGGATGCCCTCGGGAACGATGCGTTCGATGGCTGTCTTCCGGCAATCGATGGGTTCGACGTTGTCCTGCAGATAGACCTCCAAATAGCCGTTTTCCAACGGCACTCGATGGGTTCCGAAGCCGTAGTCTTTGGGGCCGGGGATGAGAATCTGGCAGAGCCTGGGGTCGTGACGCAGGCGCTCGCGCATCTTGCCGCGAACGAACTCGGAGACGACGGCGTTCACGGCTTCGTCGAAGAACATCTCGGGAAAGGTGGCCAGCCACATGGCCAGGGAACCGTCGTTCCAGTACTTCTCCATGATGTCCGTGCGCTCAGCAGGTGTCAGCTCAACCCAAGGTTTGTTCTCGAAGTCGAAGTTGAAGCCGGAGAACGTTGTGCGAACGTGCTGCTTGAGCTCGTGAAAGCGGTTGCCCCATTGCTCCCAGTCGGCCTTGCTGTATTTCGGGTTCTTCATCGGCACGACATACTGCGGCACGCGCGTGAATACCTTCAACGATCCAACCTCGCGGGCGATGGTCTGGATGACCTGGATACCGGTGGCACCGGTTCCGACAACGGCCACGCGCTTACCCTTCAGGTCGATGCCTTCCTTGGGCCACAGCCCCGTGTGAGTGATGGGGCCTCGAAAGCTCGATTGCCCCGGAAAGCGATCAACCAGGGGCGCCGACAGCATGCCGCAGCAGGCCAGCAGGTACTGGGTGTCGATACGTTCGCCTGCCTCGGTGGTCACCAGCCACCGGCCGCTGTCTTCTTGATAGTGGGCTGAAACGATGCGGGTGTTGAACTGGATGTCCTTCTTCAGATCCAGTTTGTCAGCTACGAAGTTGAGCCATTGCTCGGTCTCGGCCTGTGCGGGGAAGCGCTCGCTGGGCTTCCATGTCTTGTACAGCGATTCGGAGAACCAATACTGATAGATCTCGGCTTGCGAGTCGAAGCGAGCGCCGGGATAGCGGTTCCAGTACCAGGTGCCGCCGACGCCTGAGGCCGTGTCGTAGGCCCGAACCTTCAGCCCCATCTCGCGCATGCGGTGCAACTGGTAGAGGCCGGCGACGCCGGCGCCGATGACCATAGCGTCGAGTTGGGTCGGGGAGGTGTTGATGGGCGCAGCGCCGCTTCGCTCCAGAACGGTGGTCATCACGTCTTTCTCAATATGTGCGTTCGTCGGATGGGTGAGCGCGGGCTCTCGAGTCCTTGCGTCACCGGGGTATGGTCAATGCGACCATGTCAAGCACGATAGGGGCGGCAGCGCCTCCGGGCTTGAACGATCCGGTTCAACCTTTGAAGGAACGTGTGCGAGAGGCGGGCCGTCAGTGGCCCAAGCCGTTCAGCGGGGCAGGTCCCGGCGCAAGGCGGCCGGGGTGGAGCCCGTGCGGGCGCGCATCGAGCGCGTCAGGTGTGCCTGATCGGCAAATCCACACTCAGTGGCTACGGCTTTCAGTGGCATCGTTCCTTGGATGAGCAGCCTTCGGGCGCGCTCGAGCCTGCGGTCGACGATGTAGCAATGCGGCGAAGTATGAAAGGAGGCTCGAAATCGCTTGCAGAAGGACCAGACACCCATGCCCGCGACGGTCGCCAGTGCTTCGAGCGAAAGAGGCTGGTCGAGATTGGCCTCAACGAAGTCCTCGACGCGGCGACGCAAGGCCACGGGCATCAGCCCATCGCCGGAGCGGTCAATAAAATCAACGGACGCGTAGTGCCGTAGCAAATGCACGGCAAGCTGCGTGCTCAGGGCTTCCACGTAGACGGCGCCGCCAATCGCGCTCTCACTGGCCTCGCGCGACATAGCCTCGACGACTGCGCGGATCGCTGTGTCCTCGGTGCGGAGCAAGTCGTGCAGTCGAACTTCAGCAATCGGTTTTCGGAGTACGTCAGCAGCCACACGTGAGATGACGCTTTCAGACAGGTAAATATGCGTAACGTCGATGGGCTCGGTCCAGTGCCAATGCGATTGCTGCGAGCGGGTCAGAAGGGAGATATCGCCCGGCCGACATTCAGTTCGAGTCCAACGCCCACCGAAGCGGCGCTCCATAGGTGTTGTACCCTGCTGGTAAGCGACGACCATGAAATCGGCCATCGGCGGCACGTGCACGTCAAGGCCGCTGTACCGGTAGGCGCGAAGCGTAACGTCTGTCCACCCGAGCCCATCACTGGTCTGAAGCAGTTCGCCGGGCACCCAGCGTGGTAGATCTTCGGAACGAATCGGTTGAGCAAATGACTGCATCGCACGACGTAGAACGAGCGCAAGCATCGCACCTACGAAGTAGGCGCTGATGGGTATGTAATCCGGACGCCTCAGGCAAGTACTTCAGGCGGTTGACGTTCAGGTGGCCAAATCCAGAAGCGTTCGCATCTGCTTTGGCTCCAAGGAGCAGACGCTACAGCCAATAAGGCGTCAAGTCGGCGCTCCACTTGCACACCATAGATCTGAACTCAGAAAAGCTAGTGAGTCGCAATCAACTGTCGAGTAGGCCAAGTTTGCGTCCTGCGGCCACCGCTGTTAGACGGTTGGTGACATTTAACTTCCCATAGATGTTCTTCAAATGCCATTTCAATGTTCCCTCCGTTATGAACAGCGTATCCGCAAGTTGACGATTCGATAGCTCAGACTGAAGTCGACGCAGTATCTTTAGCTCTCGGCTCGTAAGCGACTCGGCTCCAGCAACGAATGCGGATATCTTCGGATCACTCTTCTGAACGCCGAAAGCGGCGAGAATCTGACGCAAGTACTCGCCTGTAGGCGAGTCGCTTCGGGCAGTTGATCCGGAGGCGGAGACCAGAAGCGTGCGCATCGGTTCTCCTTCATCAACGAAGACACGGATATAGCCTTCTGACATTGCGATCCCAACGGCTTTCTGGAGAGCATCCGATGCTTTCTCAGAATCCTGCGCCGCCTGAGCCGCAAGAGCGCGCACCAGTAAAAGTTCAACCTGTTTTCGCTTCTGGCCGGTCCGAGTGGCCCTCTGTAACGCGGGATCCGTTAGCTCCCAGGCAAGTGAGCTATTTCCCTTCATTAAAGCAATACGACTTTCGAGGCGGGGAGCTTTGTCGGATATCGCGTACTTGAAAGCATCCGCTGGATCGCTCTCAGAAAAGCTTTGAAGCTCCAACCACTGCGCTTGCGCCTGACCGAGCTCGCGGCGCTTCAATAGAAGATCGATCCGCTCGGCCGCCATAGCAACGACAAGGCGAGACAGACCATGCGTCCTGCCAATGACTTCGCCTTCAGAAAGTGTCTCTAATGCATCGAGATGTGAACCTTGCGCATTCTGCAACCTTGCTAAAGCGACGTGCCCCATGATGATGGAGTCAACTGACGTCTGTTCCACGAGCGTTGTCAGTCCGTGTTCGAGCGCGCCTCCCGCTTCTTCCAAGCGATTCATCTCGTAGAGAAG
>NZ_AZSN01000008.1:0-56428 GCF_000576225.1 Methylibium sp. T29-B
GCGCGCTTGCGCGGAGCGGCGCGCTTGGCGGCGGCCTTGCGGGGTGCGGCGGCCTTCGCGGCCGTCTTGGCGGGTGCCGCCTTGCGGGCCGCAGGGGCCTTGGACAGGCGGGCCACGTTGGCACTGAGGGTGTCGATGCGATGGATCAGCGCATCGATGTCCTTGCTCGACGGCACGCCGAGCTTGCCCAGCGCCTTCGCGACGCGCTCCTCGAAGATCGATTCGAGCTTGTCCCACTGCTGGCCGGCGCGCGCCTGCACGTCGTCGGACAGCTTCGTCATGCGGTTGCTCACCTCACCCAGCTTCTCTTCCGCGGCCGCCTGGGTCCTGCGCTGGATCGAGACACCTTCCTTCACCAGCGACTCGAACACCTTGCCGCCTTCGCCCTGGGCCTTGGCGAACGCGCCGAGCCCGGCCTGCCAGATCTGCTGGGCCGAGTCCTTGACCGAGTTCGCGAGCTGGCTGTCGAACAGTTGTGCCATCGAAGGTGTGCCCGCGGCGGCACTCTGCTTGTCCGCGAGTTTCTGCAGCTTCTTGACCATGCTTGTGTTCCTTGTGGATCCGGCGCGGCGCTTCACAGCGAAGCCCTCGCCGGAGGCACTATAGAAGCGCGGGCTAGAAGTCGCAGCCTAAAGGCGAGCGAATCGTCCGGGTGCATCAGGCGCCCCGGGAAAGTCCCGAGCGCGGCACGCGCTGCGGGGCGATCGTGCACCGCCCGCGGTGGACAAGAATGAGCAGGCACCCGCGGCAGCAACAGCAAGGAGGATGGCATGCAGTATTTCGTCACCGGGGCCACCGGCTTCATCGGCAAGCGGCTGGTCAGGAAACTGCTCGACCGGCGCGGCTCGACCGTGCACTTTCTGTTGCGGCCCGAGAGCGAGCGCAAGCTGCCCGAACTGCTGGCCTACTGGGGTCTCAGCGGCGCTGCCAAGGCCCGCGCGGTGCCGGTCTACGGCGACCTGACGGCGAAGAAGCTGGGGGTGGCCGCCGATGCAATCAAGGCGCTGAAGGGTCGCATCGATGCGATCTACCACCTCGCCGCGGTCTATGACCTGGGCGCCGACGAGGCCGCGCAGGTGCAGGTCAACATCGAGGGCACGCGCAGCGCGGTGGAGTTCGCGCAGGCGATCCAGGCCGGGCACTTCCACCACGTCTCGTCGATCGCGGCGGCCGGGTTGTACGAGGGCGTGTTCCGTGAGGACATGTTCGACGAGGCCGAGGGCCTGGACCATCCGTACTTCATGACCAAGCACGAGTCCGAGAAGATCGTGCGCAAGGAATGCAAGCTGCCGTGGACCGTGTTCCGCCCGGCGATGGTGGTCGGCGACTCCACCACCGGCGAGATGGACAAGATCGACGGCCCCTACTATTTCTTCAAGCTGATCCAGCGCATGCGCCAGCTGCTGCCGCCCTGGATGCCGGCGGTGGGGTTGGAAGGCGGGCGCGTGAACATCGTGCCGGTGGACTTCGTCGTCGCGGCGCTCGACCACATCAGCCATGCGAAGCTGGAGCTCGACCGCCGGTGCTTCCACCTGGTCGACCCGGTCGGTTACCGCGTCGGCGACGTGCTCGACATCTTCGGCAAGGCCGCCCATGCGCCGAAGATGAACCTGTTCGTCAACGCGGCGCTGCTCGGCTTCATTCCCAAGAGCGTGAAGAAGGGGCTGATGGCGCTGGCGCCGGTGCGCCGCATCCGCAACGCCGTGATGAAGGACCTGGGCCTGCCCGAGGACATGCTGACCTTCGTCAACTACCCGACCCGCTTCGACTGCCGCGACACGCAGGCGGCGCTGAAGGGCAGCGGCATCGAGTGCCCGAACCTGAAGGACTACGCCTGGCGGCTGTGGGACTACTGGGAGCGCCATCTCGATCCCGATCTCTTCATCGACCGCAGCCTTCGCGGCACGGTCGGCGGCAAGGTGGTGCTGGTCACCGGCGGCAGCTCGGGCATCGGCCTGGCGGCAGCCTGCAAGTTCGCCGAGGCCGGCGCGGTGACGGTGATCTGTGCGCGCGACGCCGACAAGCTCGACGAGGCCGTGAAGGAGATCAAGGCGTTTGCCGGCAAGGAGGCCCGGGTGTTCAGCTATTCAGTCGACATCGCCGACGAGGCCGGCTGCAAGGCCTTCCTCGAGGCGCTGCAGGCCGAGCATGGCGGCGTCGACTTCCTCATCAACAACGCCGGCCGCTCGATCCGCCGCGCGATCGAGAACAGCTACGAGCGTTTCCACGACTTCGAGCGCACGATGCAGCTCAACTACTTCGGCTGCCTGCGCGTGACGATGGGCGTGCTGCCGGGCATGGTGGCCAAGAGGAAGGGCCATGTCGTCAACATCAGCTCGATCGGCGTGCTGACCAATGCCCCGCGCTTCTCGGCCTATGTGGCGAGCAAGGCCGCGCTCGATGCGTGGACGCGCTGCGCCTCCAGCGAGTACGCCGACACCGGCATCAGCTTCACGACCATCAACATGCCGCTGGTGCGCACGCCGATGATCGCGCCGACCAAGATCTACAACAACGTGCCGACGCTCGCGCCCGAGGAGGCGGCCGACATGATCGCCCAGGCCTGCGTCTACAAGCCGGTGCGCATTGCCACCCGCCTGGGCACCGCCGGCCAGGTGCTACACGCGCTGGCGCCGCGCGTAGCGCAGATCGTCATGAACACCAGTTTCCGCATGTTCCCCGACAGCGAGGCAGCCAAGGGCGAGAAAGGCGCGAAGCCGCAGCTCTCGGCCGAGGCGGTGGCGCTGCAGCAGATGATGCGCGGCATCCACTTCTGAGGGGCGGCGCAAGCGCCGCTCCGCCCGTCGCGGCCGGTGCGGACTTCAGTGCGCGTGGCCGTGGCCGTGCGCGGCGGGGGGCGATGCTCCGCGGCAGCGGTTGATCTCGATCGACACATGCGCCAGCCCAGCCAGTCCGTCCAGCCGGTCGCGGTAGTGGTCGGCGGCGAGCGGCGCGTCGGCCACCAGCGTGGCCTGGCAAGCGAACTGCGCATCGCCGACGCGCCACAGGTGCAGGTCGGCCACGCGCGCGTCGCCGTCGGATTCGAGCCGCTCGCGCACCTTCTGTGCGAGCGGATGGTCCATCTCACGGTCGAGCAGGATGGTCGACGTCTGCCGAAGCAGGCCGAACGACCAGACCGCGATCAGCGCCGCGCCCAGCAGGCCGACGAGCGGGTCGACCCACACCCAGCCGGCGTACTTGCCGGCCAGCAGCGCGCCGATCGCCAACACCGAGGTGGCGGCATCGGCCAGCACGTGCAGGTAGGCGGCGCGCAGGTTCAGGTCCTTGCCGTCGGCGTGGTCATGGGCGTGTGCAGCGTGTTCGGCGGCGTGTGCGTGGTGTTCGTGGGGGCCATGGCCGTGGCCGGCGTGCCCCGCTCCGTGCGTGTGGTCGTGGCCGCCGTGCAGCAGCTTCGCGCACACCGCATTCACGGCCAGCCCGATCACAGCGACGACCAGCGACTCGTCGTAGGACACCGGCTCCGGCGCCCACAGGCGCAGGCCGGACTCGACCGCGATGCCGATCGCCACCACGCCCAGCAGCACGGCGCTGGTGTAGGCCCCCAGCACCTCCACCTTCCACGGCCCGAGCGAGAAGCGGGCATCGCCGGCCCAGCGCCGCGCCAGCGCGTAGCTCAGCGCCGCCACGCCGATGGCGGCGGCGTGCGTGCCCATGTGCCAGCCATCGGCCAGCAGGGCCATCGAGTGCCACCACCAGCCAGCCGCGATCTCGGCGACCATCATCGCGAGCGTGATGCCGATCACCCAGTGAGTGCGACGCTCCGCGGCCCCGCGGTCGGCGGCGAAGTCGTGACGATGCTGCCAGGGGCTGAGGTCGTGCGCGTGCATGGGTCCTAGCTTAGCCGGCCGACAGCAGGGGTTGCACGAAGGCGAACCACGCCCCCATGGCAAACAGAGCAACCGACACGGCGTACACGCGGCGGGAGGTGCGACGCGTGCGCAGGCAGGCGTCGCGCAGCGACGGATCGATCGGGCAGGGTGCATGACGCTGCCGCCATTGCAGCGCGCCGGCAACGCCCAGCATTAGCGCGGCGAAGCCGAACACCAGCGCCTTGTGCTCGCTCAGCCACACCAGTTGCGGTACCGCGGCGACCAGCGACGACAGCACCGCACCGGCGCCCAGTGCCACCAGCAGGGCCGGCAGCGCGCAGCACACCAGCGTGCCGCTGCTCGCCAGTAGCGCGGCGAAGGCGCCCCAGGTGCCCGCACGCAGACCCGTGCGCCCGTCGGGCCCGGCCTGCGGCGCAGCGAGGGGCGTCACTTCTTCTTCGCCTTGGCTGCGGCGGCGCGCAGCTCTTCGACCGACTGCTCGACCGACTCGACCTTGACCACGTCGTAGCCGGCGTCCTTGATCTCGGCGCGCACCTTGTCGACGTCGATCGTCTGCCCTTCCCGGGCCTCGACCGCGACGATCTTCTCGCCGAGATCGACGTAGACCGCGCGCGTCTGCGGCATGGCGGTCAGCTTCTTCTCGATGCCCTGCGCGCAGAAGGCGCAGACCATGCCGTTGACGGTGATCCTGGTGGTGGGCGCGGCCTGCGCAGAGGCCACGAACAGGCCCGCGGTGGCCAGTATCAGCAAGGTTCTCATGATGAGTTTCCTTCGGTTCAGAAGATGTACATGAAATTGAAGCGGGCCTGCTTCTCGGTGTTCAGGCCCGCCTCGACGAAATAGCCCTTGTCGATCAGCCGGAGCATCGGCGTGATCTCGACGCGCTCCGACAGGCCGCGCATGTGCCGCGCCTCGACGATGAGCCAGGGCTGGGTCTCCTCGTACGCGGCCTCGTAGAAAGAGAAGCCGGCGCGCACGGCGGCGTAGTCGTGGCGAATGCCTTCGGCGCGGTACAGGCGCCCGAAGGCGGCGACATAGACGCGCGTGGTCTCGTAGTCGAGCTGGATGCCGGGCGCCAGCAGCGTGCGCGTGCCCGCGTAGTCGTTGCCGCGGATGCCGCCGGCGCCGACTACGAGCCAGGCGTTGGCCTGGGCATGCGGCAGGTTCCACCGAGCCATCAGGCGCGTGTAGGTGAGTTCGGCGACATCGCGCGTCATGCGCTCGTCGTCCGAGCGCATGAACAGGCCGCCGATGCCGATCGCGTCGCGCGGCGTGTAGGCATGGTTGACCCAGGCCTCGCGCCAGTTCGGGCCGAAGTCGCCCATCGCCATCTGGCTGCCGTCGAAGCCCATCGGGCCGGCACGGGCGCCGCTGACGAGCGCGATCAGCGCGGCGGCGGCGAGGCAGCCCCGGGCCGTGGTCGATCTCATCTCGCGCTCTCGATCGCCGTGACCGTGTAGACCCCGTCGATCCGGTCGACGCCGAAGCGCACCTTGTCGCCCACCTTCACCCTGGCCAGCAGTGCCGGGTCCTTGACCTGGAACACCATGCTCATCGGCGGCATGTCGAGGTGCTTGATCTCGCCGTGCTTGAGCGTGATCTTGTTCTGCGCGGCATCGACCTTGCGCACCTCGCCGTCGATCAGGGGCTGGGCGCTCGCCAGCGTCGTGACGACGGTGAGCAGCAGGGCGGTCATGTGGCTTTTCATCATCGGGTGGCTCCGTGTTGCAAGTTCCGTTCAGGGATAGGCCTGGTAGACGGTCGAGCGGCCGTCGCTCTGCACCAGCAGCACCTCGTAGGGATCCCGGCGGCCACCGTACTCGGGGCCGTCCATGCCGGGCGAGCCGATCGGCATCGCCGGCACGGCCAGCCCGACGGCCTGTGGCCGCTCCCTCAGCAGCCGCCACACCTCGCGCGCCGGCACATGGCCCTCGACCGCATAGCCGCCCACGCTCGCGGTGTGGCAGGAGCCGTAGCGCAGCGGCATGCCCAGCCGGGCCCGCGCATCGGTGTTGCCGTCGTCGTGGGCACGCACCATAAAGCCGTGGGCCTCGAGATGTCGGATCCAGTCCTTGCAGCAGCCGCAGGTCGGGCTCTTCCAGACGTCGACGAGCGGCTTGCCGGCGGCGGCAGCCGCCGGCAGCGCTGGGGTTGCGAACAGCGCGGCGAGAGCCTTCAAGGTCCGGCGTCGATTGTCCTGATGTCGGTGCTTCATGGTCATTCACTCCTTGGATGTGCGCGCATCGGCCACGACGATCCTGCCGACCATGCCGGCCTGGTAGTGCCCGGCGATCAGACAGGCGAAGTCGAACTCGCCGCGGCGGTTGAAGGTCCAGACGATCTCGCCGGTCTGCCCCGGACCGACGTGCGCCATGTAGGGCTCGTCGTGCTCCATGTCCGGGAACTTCATCATCAGCGCGGCGTGCGCGTCGTTCTCGGCCCGGGTGCCGATCACGAACTCGTGCATCAAGTTGCCGTCGTTGCGGAAGACGAAACGAACCGTTTCACCCTGCCTCACGTCGAGCCGCTCGGGGCTGAAGCGCATGCTGTCTAGCATCCTCACTTCGATCGTCCGCCGCGCGGCCTTGGCGTCACCGGCGATGCCCCAGTCCTTCTGTTCCTTCTTGGCGACAGCGGGCTTCTTCGCAGGCTCGGCATCGCCATGGGCCCGGGCGAGGCCGGAGGTGGCGACCAGCGCCGCCAACAGCAGGGTTTCAATGTTCAGCATGGAGGTCCTCGTCATGGGTGGTGATCGGGCTTGATGTCGAGCTCAATGGCCGGCGTGGCCGCCACCGCCACGCGCCGGCTTGCGCACTTGGACCTCGATGTCGGTCGCCGGCATGTTCTTCGCGGGCATCGCACTGGTGCTCTCGGCCTTGAAGCGTGCCGGCTCGGCCAGTGCGCCGGTCCACTCGTAGGCCATCGTCCCGGCCGGGTGCCTGAACCAGCCGGGTCCTTGTAGTCGCCCGGCTTCTGGTCCTTCCGGACCTTGAGCATCGTGAACATGCCGCCCATCTCGACCGAGCCGAACGGGCCGGCGCCGCTCATCATCGGCGCGGTGTTGTCGGGCAGCGGCATCGGCATCTCGGCCATGTCGGCCATGCCGCGCTCGCCCATCACCATGTAGTCGGGTACGAGCTGCGTGATCTTCGAGACCACCTCGCGGTGGTCGACGCCGATCATCGTCGGCACACCGTGCCCCATGGCATTCATCGTGTGGTGGCTCTTGTGGCAGTGGAAGGCCCAGTCGCCTTCCTCGTCGGCCCGGAACTCGATCTGGCGCATCTGGCCCACCGCCACGTCGGTGGTCACCTCAAGCCAGCGCGTGCCCTTCGGCGTCGGCCCGCCGTCGGTGCCGGTGACCGCGAACTCGTGGCCGTGCAGGTGGATCGGGTGGTTGGTCATCGTCAGGTTGCCGATGCGGATGCGCACCTTATCGTTCTTGCGGACGTTGAGCGTGTCGATGCCCGGGAACACGCGGCTGTTCCAGCTCCACAGGTTGAAGTCGAGCATCGTCATGACCTTCGGCGTGTAGGCACCGGGATCGATGTCGTAGGCGTTGAGCAGGAACACGAAGTCGCGATCGACCTCGTCGATCAGAGGGTGCTTCTGTTTCGGGTGCGTGATCCAGAAGCCCATCATGCCCATCGCCATCTGCACCATCTCGTCGGCATGCGGGTGGTACATGAAGGTGCCGGGGCGGCGCGCGACGAATTCGTAGACGAAGGTCTTGCCGGGTTGTATGGCGGGCTGCGTGAGCCCGCCGACGCCGTCCATGCCGTTGGGCAGGCGCTGGCCGTGCCAGTGGATGGTGGTGTGCTCGGGCAGCTTGTTGGTGACGAAGACGCGCACGCGGTCGCCTTCCACCACCTCGATCGTCGGCCCGGGGCTCTGGCCGTTGTAGCCCCAAAGATGCGCCTTGAAGCCGGGGGCCATCTCCCGCACCACCGGTTCGGCGACCAGGTGGAACTCCTTGACGCCGTTGTTCATGCGCCAGGGCAGTGTCCAGCCATTCAGCGTGACGACCGGCTTGTAGGGCCGGCCGCTCTCGGGCACCAGCGGAGGCAGCGTGTCGGGCGAGTGCTGCATCACCGGTTCGGGCAGCGCGGCCATCGCGACCTTGCTGACGGCGGCGGCGCTGACGGCCGCAGTGACCGCGCCGGCACGGCCGAGGAAGTTGCGTCGGGAAACCATGGGTGTGTCCTTGTTGGGCTTCAGTGGCGGCCGACGCTGGCATCGGCGCTGCCGGCCGCCATGCCGGTGCCGAGCGCCATGCCGCTGCTGCTCGAGAGTCCGGGCTTGCCGATCAGTGCCATCTCGAGATCGGCCTGGGCCAGCCAGAAGTCGCGCAGCGACTCGATGCAGGCGTTGACGCCGGCGATCTGCGAGCGTGCATCCGCGAGCAGCTCGAACACGCCGATCAGCATGCCGTTGTAGCGCAACACGTTTTCTTCAGCGATGCGCTGGCGCAGCGGCACGATCTCGTCGCGGTGGTGACGCGCGATGTCCCAGGCCGAGCGATAAGCCCCATAGGCCTCGCGCACTTCCGAGCGGGCGTTGACCCCCGTCTCGGCAGCGCGGTTCAGCGCCTGCATGTAGACCGCCTCGGCGCGCGCGACGCGCGCTCCGCCCCAGTCGAACAGCGGCAGCTCCAGCCCCAGCTCCCAACCCGTCTGCGTCGGTTCCTCGTTCGAACTGTTGTGGGCCCAGCCCAGCTCCAGCACGTTGACGAAGCGCGTCGTCTTCGTGAGACCGAGGCTCTTCGCGGTCTGCTCCGCCGCGAGCTTGGCCCCCTGGACGTCCAGGCGCTGAGCCAGTGCGGCGCGCTCGATCTCGGGCTGATCCGTCGGAGCCTCTGGCAGGTCGGGCAGCCGCTCGGGCAACTGGAAGCGCGTCTGCGGGCCCCACAGGCCCATCAACCGCGTCAGTCTCTCGCGCGAGGCCAGCGCGGCGTGCTCGGCTCGAGCCATGCCCAGCGTCGCGTCGGCGTAGAAGCCCTGCTCGCGCAGGCGCTGCAGCTTGTTGAAGTTGCCGACTTCGGCCATGCGCCGAGCCAGTTCGGCGCCGGCCTCGGCCGCCTGCTGCACCTGGCGCCGGTAGCGCACCGTCTCCTCGGCGGCGACCGCGTTGAAGTAGGCCTTGCGGGCCTCGGACGCCAGCGACAGCAGCTGCAACGTGACGACGCCGCGGGTCTGTGCGAAGCGCCGCTCCTCGACCTGGCGCACGAGCGGCATCGCCAGCAGCCGCGCGAGATTGAGGTGGTAGCCGCGCTCGAGTTCGATCTCGTCGCCGCGTTTCAGTCGGCCGAAGCTGATGCCCGGGTTCGGCAGGCGACTGGCCTGCACCAGCTCGGCCTCGCCGATGCCCAGCTCGAAGAACCGGGCCTGGAGCCCCTTGTTGTTGAGCAGCGCGACCTGCACCGCATCGTCGACCGTGAGTGGACGCGTGAGCAGTTCGGCCACGCGGGTATCGATGCGGTTCTGATTCTCGGCAGTCCGGGCCCAGACGACGTCCTTGCCGAGACGCTCCTGGGCCACCTGCTCGACGGTGTCGAAGCCGCCATCGGGGCTGAACGAGGCGCAGCCGGCCAGCGCGAGGCTCGCCAGCACGAGCGGCAGGCCGCGGGCCGCTGCGGCGCAGGCGTGTCGTGGTGTCGTCATCGCTCGCTTCTCAGTGATGGTGATGAGGAGCGCCGTGGGGCGTCGACGGGGCTCCGGTCGATTCACTCGCGGCGGGCGTGACCGGCGCAGCGTTTGCCGGCCGCGAGGCCTGCGATGCCTCGCGCGCATAGGCGCGCCAGCCCCCGATGCGGCCGACCGCGTCGTTCGCGTCCTTCCAGGACTGCAGCCTCGTGTCGCCGTGGCGGCTGTAGCCGGTGAACGCCGATGGAGGGGTGAAGGTCGGGACGGCCGCGCTGGCGTTCAGCGGGTCGGGGCGTTCGGTGGCCACAGCGGCCAGGGAGCAGGCCAGCAGGGCAACCGGCAACCAGCAGTGCGATCGGGACAGAGCCATGGAGCATCCTCGCGGGAACACGTTCGAGGTCCGGGCGGTCGGGACCGGCCGGGATCGAGGCGGCGGCGCTCGCGAGCGCGTGCCGAGGCACACGCCCGTCGGGCCGCGTCAGGCGAGGACGGTTCGGGGAGGGCGGTCGAGCCCGCCGATCGCGGGCTGGCCGGTATCGCGTGCGAGCGCGGGAATTGGCGCCTCGGCCGGCAGGGCGACCGTGGCCGATTCACCGTGCGGCACGATGCCGATCGCTGCGTGGCACCAGTCGCAGGACTGGCAGTTCGACGGCGCGGCGCCATTCTCATCGCCCTGATGGCAGGGCGGCAGCGCCGCCCCGGATGTGGCGGTGTGGTGGTCTGCGGAGAGTGCGACGGCGGGCGCCTCGGTGACCTGCGGCAGGCCCATGGAGGCCACCGCCCAACTGCGCAAAGGCAGCAGGGCCAGCATCAGGTAGAGGATCCAGGTGGCGCGGCGCATGAGGACAAAAGTATGCGTCAGACTGAGCCGGGGCTGCGGCGAAAAGTTCCGCGGCGCACGGTCCGGTGCAGGCGCTGGACTAGGGCGAACCCTAGAATCTCTTGCGACAGACCCTGAGTTCGGAGATCCCGTCATGGCCCCACCCGTTCCCGCCCCCTCGTCCGACCTGCCGAACATCGCTCCGCGCGACAAGGCAGAGATCCTCGCGCAGGCTCTGCCTTACATCCGCAAGTTCCACGGCAAGACGCTGGTCATCAAGTACGGCGGCAACGCCATGACGGACCCCGCGCTGCAGCAGGACTTCGCCGAGGACATCGTGCTGCTCAAGCTGGTGGGCATGAACCCGGTGGTCGTGCACGGCGGCGGGCCGCAGATCGACGAGGCGCTGTCGCGCCTGGGCAAGAAGGGCACCTTCATCCAGGGCATGCGCGTGACCGACGAGGAAACGATGGAGGTCGTCGAGTGGGTGCTCGGCGGTGAGGTGCAGCAGGACATCGTCGGTCTCATCAACGCGGTGGGCGGCAAGGCGGTCGGGCTCACTGGCCGCGACGGCGGCATGATCCGGGCGCGCAAGCTGAAGATGGTGGACAAGGACGACCCCAGCATCGAGCACGACGTCGGCCAGGTCGGCGAGATCACCGCCATCGACCCCGCGGTGGTCAAGGCGCTGCAGGACGACCAGTTCATCCCGGTCGTGAGCCCCATCGGCTTCGGCGAGCACAACGAGAGCTACAACATCAACGCCGACATGGTGGCGAGCAAGCTGGCCACCGTGCTGCAGGCGGAGAAGCTGATGCTGCTGACGAACACGCCGGGCGTGCTCGACAAGGCGGGCAAGCTGCTCACCAACCTGTCGGCCCGCGAGATCGACGAACTGTTCGCCGACGGCACGATCAGCGGCGGCATGCTGCCGAAGATCGCCGGCGCGCTGGATGCCGCGAAGAGCGGCGTCAATGCGGTGCACATCATCGACGGCCGGGTGCCGCATGCGATGCTGCTCGAGATCCTGAGCGACCAGGCCTACGGCACGATGATCCGGTCGCACTGAGCAGTGGCTGCCGCCGGCCGGCCGGTCGTCTGGCTGTTCGACCTCGACAACACGCTGCACGACGCCTCGCACGCGGCGTTCGGCCTGCTCGACGAGGCGATGAACGACTACATCGCGCAGGCGCTTCGGGTCGACGCGGCGCAGGCCGACTTCCTGCGGCTCGACTACTGGCGCCGCTACGGCGCCACGTTGTTGGGGCTGGAGCGGCATCACGGCATTCGCGCCGCGCACTTCCTCGAGCACACCCACCGCCTGCCGGACCTCGAGCAACGGCTGCGCGGGAGCCCGCGTGACCGCGCTGCGTTGCGAGCGTTGCCGGGGCGCAAGTTCGTGCTGACCAATGCGCCGGCCAGCTACGCCAAGCGCGTGCTGACGGCGCTCGACCTGGCGGATTGCTTCGAGGGCATCGTCAGCATCGAAGGCATGCGCCTGTTCGGTCATCTGCGCCCCAAGCCCGATGCACGCATGTTCCGGGTGGTGCTGGCGAGGCTGAAATTGCGGCCGGCGCAGTGCGTGCTGGTCGAGGACACGCTGGCCCACCAGCGCGCGGCGCGCGCCGTCGGACTGCGCACCGTCTGGATGCAGCGATATGTGTGGCGCAATGCTCATGGACCCGAAGTAGGTGCGCGCTTGCGTCGAAAGCCCGCTTATGTGTATGCAAGAATTCGCTCGCTTTCGACGCTAGCCACCCACTTCCTCCCCGCCCGCGCGCATGTCCGACACGCCGATCCCTGAGCCGCTGGATGCCGCCGACGACACGCCCGCCGAGGGGGTCGCCGCCGCAGCACCCGTGCGCAAGCGGCCCAAGCCGGGCGAGCGCCGCATCCAGATCCTCCAGACGCTGGCGTCCATGCTGGAACAGCCCGGTGCGGAGCGCATCACGACGGCGGCCCTGGCGGCCAAGCTCGACGTCAGCGAAGCGGCGCTGTACCGGCACTTCGCCAGCAAGGCGCAGATGTTCGAGGGGCTGATCGATTTCATCGAGAGCAGCGTGTTCACGCTGGTCAACCAGATCGTCGAGCGCGACACCGATCCGCGCGATCAGGTGCACAAGATGACCACCGTGCTGCTGCAGTTCGGCGAGAAGAACCCCGGCATGTCACGCGTGATGGCGGGCGATGCCTGGTGTTCGAGAACGAGCGCCTGACGGCGCGCATGAACCAGTTCTTCGATCGCTTCGAGTCGCAGCTGCGACAGAGCCTGCGAGCGTTGGCCGAGGCCGGCGGGTCGCAGACGCCGACCGTCGATGCCCAGGCGCAGGCTTCGGTCCTCGTCAGCTTCGTGCTGGGCCGCTTGCAGCGCTATGCGCGTTCGGGCTTCAAGCGCCTGCCGAGCGAACACCTCGACGCGGCACTGCGGCAACTCGCCACCTGATCCGGCCCCGCCCCGGCGAGGGGCTTCGGCGCCCGCCCCTACACTCGGCGGCCATGAATCCCGAGTTTCTTTCCTTGATGCAGCAGGCCGAGCGCGTGCTCGCGCGGCTCGATGCCCTGCTGCCGGGGCCGGGCGCCCGGCCGGTGACGGCGCCGGACTGGTCGGCATCGATCGCCTTCCGCTACCGCCGGCGGGGTGCCTCGCTGCTGGGAGGCGGCTGGCTGGAGCCGGTCCGGCACGTGGCATCGATCCGGCTGGCCGACCTGAAGGAGGTCGAGCCCCAGAAGGAGCGCCTGGTGCGCAACAGCGAGCAATTCGTCAGCGGCCGGCCGGCCAACAACGTGCTGCTGACCGGCGCGCGTGGGACCGGCAAGTCCTCGCTGGTGAAGGCCTGCCTGAACGAGTTCGCGCCGCGCGGACTGCGCTTGATCGAGATCGACAAGGCCGATCTGGTGGATCTGCCCGACATCGTCGACTTGGTGGCCGAACGCGACGAGCGCTTCCTGGTGTTCTGCGACGACCTCAGCTTCGACGAGGGCGAGCCGGGCTACAAGGCGCTGAAGTCCATCCTCGACGGCTCGGTGGCGCAGTCGAGCGACAACGTGCTGATCGTGGCGACGTCCAACCGCCGCCACCTGCTGCCCGAATACATGAAGGAGAACCTCAGCTACCAGCACACCGAGGATGGCGAGGTGCATCCCGGCGAGGTGGTGGAGGAGAAGATCTCGCTGTCCGAACGCTTCGGGTTGTGGATCAGCTTCTATCCGTTCAGTCAGGACGAGTACCTGGCGATCGTCGCGCAGTGGCTGAGCGCCTTCGGCGCCAACGCGGACCACATCGCCGCGGCGCGACCCGAGGCGCTGGTCTGGGCGCTGGAGCGGGGTTCGCGCTCGGGCCGGGTGGCCTGGCAGTTCGCGCGTGACTACGCGGGGCGCGGCCGTCAGCGCGACGAGGTGCCGGGGTGAGCGAGCGCATGCCGGTCGATGTGGCGGTCGGGGTGCTGTTCGACGCGCAGGGGCGCTTCCTGATGACCTCGCGGCCGGACGGCAAGGTGTATGCCGGCTACTGGGAATTTCCGGGCGGCAAGCTGGAGGCCGGTGAAACGGTCGAGCAGGCACTGCGCCGCGAACTGCAGGAAGAATTGGGCATCTGCATTGCCGACGCGCAACTCTGGAAAACGGAGCTGATCGACTATCCGCACGCTCGCGTCCGGTTGCATTTCTGCAAGGTGCACGCGTGGAGCGGCGAACTGGAGATGCGCGAACGGCAGGCGGCGCGTTGGCAGATGCTGCCGGTCGAGGTACGCCCGATCCTGCCGGGAACGGTGCCGGTGCTGAATTGGCTGGCCGAGGAGCAGGCGTTTTCGGGCAGCACCCACGCGGACTAGCGCGCAGCCCGATGCTTCAGTGCTCGGCGTCGTCGCCTTCCACCGGCGGTGAGGCCTCGACGCGATAGCGTTCGTTGGCCCAGGCGCCCAGATCACCGTTCTTGCAGCGCTCGCTGCAGAAGGGGCGGTAGGGATTGGTCGACGCATAGATGCTGAACTGCCCGCAGCCCGGGCAGCGCACGGTGCGTGGCGGGATGTCGCTGCCGGTCATCGACGCAGGAGAGCGCTCGTCAGCACAGCGTGAGCTCGAAGCTCACATCGTCGCCGCTGGGCCGCAACCGGCCTTCACCATCTTGCCGCATGAGGCGGATCGACGCCATCAGGCGGTGGCCGCTGATCTCCGGCACCAGCCCGGCCGACTCTTCAAGACGCACCCGCATCAGGCTGAAGCTGCGCCCCGACGGCAAGCTCTGCTGGTACTGGCCGGCGGCGGCGAACACCATGTGCGGGCTGCCCGACTCGCGCAGCAGGGCCATCAGAACCTTCAGGGCGTCGGCGAGCGGCAGCAGCGTTGCCATCCAGCGCTGCAGGTCGGCCTTGCGGTGAGCCACGCTCTCGTGCTGCCACGCGTAGTAGCCCGGCAGATCGAACTCGCAGGTGCCTCCGGGGATGCTGATGCGGCTGCGGATGCCCATCAACCACTCGTTCGTGGTCAGCGCATGGCCGGCCTTGCCCGGCAGGTGGTTCAGCGACGCGAAGGCCTCATCGATGCGCAGGATGACCTGGTCGAGCGCGGCCTCGGAGATCGAGGGATTGCCGCGGTACTGGGCCAGTTGCGTCTTGTGGCGCTCCAGGTCTTTGAGCAGGTCGCTCTTCAGGTCGGCCCGGGATGCAACATCCATGATCTCGAAGATCGTCGCGATGGCGAAGTGATGATCGATCGCCGGCTCGCGGTCCGCCAGCACCGTGAGCCGCTCGAACAGGTGTTCGAGGCGCAGCATCGTGCGGATGCTCTCGTTCAAAGGGTACTCGTAGAGGATCAAGGCGGGCCACCTGCGCGCTGCAACGCGTCCGATTGTTCCACAGGGTTCGCCCCGAGCGAATGCCCAGCCTCAGCGGTCTACAGCCATCCAGTGCTTCCAGAGGACATCGATGACCGTCCGTAGCGCATCGAGCGAGTCCCCCCGGTTGTCGATCACGGCGTCGGCCGCAGCTCGGCGGAGGGGCCGCGGGGCCTGCTGAGCCATCACGCGCCGCACTTCGTCGGGAGTCCAGCCGGACCGTCGCGCCACGCGCGCGACCTGGACTTCCTCGGGGCAATCGACCACCAGCACGCGATCGACGCGATCACGCCAGCGATCCGACTCGACCAGCAAGGGTACGTCGAACACGACGCAGGCTGCGTCGACGCCGGCGCGTGCGAACTGTTCCGTCTCGTCGCGGATCAGGGGGTGCAGGATGGCCTCGAGCTGCAGACGCACGGCGGGGTCGGCGAAGGCCTGGGCCCTCATCCAGACCCGGTCGAGACCTCCGTCAGCGCGGTCGATGCAGTCCGGCCCGAACTGCGCGCGCAGCGCCGGAAGCGCGGCGCCACCCGGCGCGGAAAGCCTGCGTGCGATGGCATCGGTATCCACCAGTAGCGCGCCGCGCCCTTCGAGCAGCGCGGCCACCGTACTCTTGCCACTGCCGATGCCGCCGGTGAGACCGATGCGCAAGCTGATGCGTTCGCTGCCCATCGAGCCTCAGGCCCAGCCGAGCCAGCCCATCACGCGCTCGGCGCCTGCGTACAGGACGACCAGTCCGGCACCGGCCAGGAAGGGGCCGAAGGGCACGTAGCGACCTTCGTGCAGAGCGCCAGCCAGCTTCATGGCGATGCCGACGATGGCACCGATCAACGAAGCTCCGAGCACGATGGGAAGCAGCATCTGCCATCCGAGCCAGGCACCGAGGGCGGCCAGCAGCTTGAAGTCGCCCGCGCCCATGCCTTCCTTGCCAGTCGTGAGCTTGAACAGCCAGTACACCGACCACAGCGACAAATAACCGAACACCGCGCCCCAGACGGACGTCGAGAGCGGCAGCGTCCAGCCGAGCGCGGCAGCCACCAGCCCGGCCCAGAGCAGTGGCAAGGTGAGGCTGTCGGGCAGGAGCGTCGTGTCCCAGTCGATGCCGGACAGTGCCAGCAGGACGGCGACGAAGGCGCACCAGGCCAGCACCGTCGGTTGCGCGCCGAAACGCCAGGCCAGCGAGGCGAACAACAGCCCTGTCGCGATCTCGAAGAGAGGATAGCGCGGAGAGATCGGCGTCTTGCAGGCTGAGCAGCGTCCGCGCAACAGCAGCCAGCTCAGCACCGGGACATTCTCGAACCAGCGGATGCGATGACCGCATTGCGGGCAGCGCGAGGCGGGTTTCGCCAGCGTGAGCGCGGGAGATTCTGGGGCCGTGACCCCGAGCAGCTCGGCGCTTTCGAGTCGCCAGGCCCGCTCCATCATCTGTGGCAGGCGGTGGATGACGACGTTGAGAAAGCTGCCGATGCACAGCCCGAGCAGCCCCAGAGCCCAGGGCGACAGCAGCACGCCCTGCAGGTCGGACGACATGCCTCCGGGCGTGCTCAGACCACCTGGCCGAGCTTGAAGATCGGCAGGTACATCGAGACCACGATGCCGCCGATGATGGTGCCCAGCACGACGATGATGATCGGCTCGAGCAGGCTCGACAGGCCCTTGACGGCCTCATCGACCTCGGCCTCGTAGAACTCGGCAGCCTTGGACAGCATGTGATCGAGGGCGCCCGATTCCTCACCGATGGCAGCCATCTGCAGCACCATCACGGGGAAGATGCCGGTCGCCTGCATCGAGGTGGTCAGTGCCGTGCCGGTGGAGACGTCCTTCTGGATCTGCTCCGTCGCTTCGGCGAACACGGCATTGCCAGAGGCGCCACCGACCGAGTCGAGCGCCTCGACCAGCGGTACGCCGGCCGCGAACATCGTGGCGAGCGTGCGCGTCCAGCGAGCGACGGCCGACTTGAAGATCAGATCACCGAACACCGGCAGCTTCAACAGCAGCCTGTCCATGGTCTTCTGCATCTTCTCGGATCGCTTCCACGACTCGAAGAAGAAGTAGGTGCCGCCGATGATGACGCCGAAGATCAGCCACCAGTAGCTGACGAAGATCTCGGACATGGACATCACGAACAGCGTCGGGGCCGGGAGGTCGGCTCCGAAGGACGTGAAGACTTCCTTGAAGGCCGGGATCACGAAGATCATGATGACCGCGACGACCACGAAGGCCACCACCAGCACGGCCACCGGGTAGATCAGCGCCGACTTGATCTTGCGCTTGATCTCGAGCGTCTTCTCCTGGTAGGTCGCCAGCCGCTCGAGCAGTGTTTCCAGGATACCTGCGGCTTCACCGGCCTCGACGAGGTTGCAGTAGAGCGCGTCGAAGTACAGCGGGTGCTTGCGGAAGGCCGACGACAGGCTGGTGCCGGTCTCGATGTCGGAGCGGATGTCGGTCAGCAGCTTGGTCACGCGAGGTTGGTGCTGCCCCGCGCGACGATGTCGAAGGACTGCAGCAAGGGAACGCCGGCGCGCATCATCGTCGCGATCTGGCGCGTGAAGATCGCAATATCCTTCGGCTTGATGGACTTGCCGCCGCTCATGCGGCGCTTCTTCACCTTGTTGACGAGGATGCCCTGGCGGCGCAGGGACGCGCTGACGACCGACTCGCCGCCGGCTCGCATCTCGCCGCGCACGACCTTGCCGTTCTTGTCCTTGCCTTCCCACTCGAAGACGAATTCCTTGATGTCTCGCGCCGAAGCCGTTGCTGCTGTGGCCATGGTGTCTCCGACTCTCCCCGCCGCCTAATGGGCTTACTCGTTGGTGACCGAGATGACTTCTTCCAGGGTGGTCACACCCGCTCGCACCTTGACCAGACCCGACTGACGCAAATCGCGCACGCCCTCTTGCTGTGCCTGCTTTGCGATGTCGACCGCATTGCCCTGCGTCAGGATGATGCGCTGGATCTCTTCGCTGATCGGCATGACCTGGTAGATGCCGACACGCCCCCGGTAGCCATTGCTGCAACTGGAGCAGCCGACGGCACGATAGGGCTTCCAACTGCCATCCAGGTCCGATTCAGCGAAGCCGGCGCGAAGCAACGCCTCGCGAGGGTAATCGGCCGGCGCCTTGCAGTTCTCGCAGAGTTTGCGCGCCAGCCGCTGCGCCGTGATCAGGATCACGCTGGAGGCGATGTTGAACGGCGCGACGCCCATGTTCATCAGGCGGGTCAGCGTCGTCGGCGCGTCGTTGGTATGCAGCGTGCTCATCACCATGTGCCCGGTCTGCGCCGCCTTGATGGCGATGTCCGCCGTGTCGAGATCGCGAATTTCGCCGACCATGATGACGTCCGGATCCTGCCGCAGGAAGGCCTTCAAGGCGACCGAGAAGTTCAGTCCTGCCTTGTCGTTGACGTTGACCTGGTTGACGCCCGGGAGGTTGATTTCGGCCGGGTCCTCCACCGTGGAGATATTGACGCCGGGTTGGTTCAGGATGTTCAGGCAGGTGTACAGAGACACCGTCTTGCCGGAGCCTGTGGGACCGGTGACCAGCACCATGCCATAGGGGCGCTTGATGGCTTCCAGCAAGCGGTCTTTCTCGACCTTCTCGTAGCCGAGCGCCTCGATGCCGAGCTTGGCACTCGACGGGTCGAGGATACGGATCACGATCTTCTCGCCGAACAGCGTGGGCAGGGTGCTGACCCGGAAATCAATCGCCTTGCTGCCGAACTTGAGCTTCATGCGGCCGTCCTGCGGCACGCGCTTCTCGGCAATGTCGAGCCGGGAAATCACCTTGATGCGGGAGGCGAGCTTGTCCTTGATGGCAATCGGCGGTTGCGTGATCTCGCGCAGTTCGCCATCGACGCGGAAGCGGACCCGGTAGTTGTATTCGAACGGCTCGAAGTGCAGATCGGAGGCTCGTGCGTTGATCGCATCGATCAGCATCTTCTGAAGGAAGCGAACGACCGGTGCGTCCTCGACGTCGGTGGTGACCTCGGCGGCGTCGGATGCGCTGGTGTCTTCCTCGGTGACGTCGAACTCGAAATCACCGGCGACCAGCGACTCGAGAGACTCGCTGGCCGTTGTCGTAGCTGCATCGACGAGCCGGGACAGCTTGTCGTGCTCGACGATCACCCACTCGGGCGTCAGCTGCGTTGCGAACTTGATGCGTTCAGCGGCCTCCTGGTCGGTGGGGTCGGCCCCGGCGATGAAGAGGCGGTTGCCGCGCTTGCCCAGCACCAATACCTGATATTGGGTGGCCAGCTTGGCATCGATGACGTTGCGAGGCAGGCGCTGCGGATCGACCGCCGCCAGATCGAGCAAGGGCATCGCCAGCACGCTGGACAGCGTATGGGCAAGATCCGAAGGGTTGACGGCGCCAGCGCTCAGGACCGCCGAGATGAAGCTGCGCTTCTGCTCCTTGGCGCTGCGGACCAGATCTTCGGCGGTCTTGACGTTGAGCTTGCCCGCGTGCACGAGCACGCGCGCGACGCCGGACAGCGAACTCTGCGGGGCATCGGCGAGGGTATCCACAGGGCAATCGGCGAAGTCAGGGCTGCAACCGAATCATGATCGCCGATTCATGCGGCCCTGTAAACGACCGAGGTCCGCGGATGTGAGCATCCACCACGCGATGCCGTGCAGACGCCACGACTGTGTTGGCAAAACCTGTCAGAAGATGGTCGGGGTGAGAGGATTCGAACCTCCGGCCTCTACGTCCCGAACGTAGCGCTCTACCAGGCTAAGCTACACCCCGATTGGGTCAGATCGATGCTGACTGCTCAGGTCAACGGTTCACGAGGAACGCTCTGTCGACTGAGCACATAAGTGTAGCAGAGCTTCGCGGTACTGCGAGTCTGGCAGGACCGACAAGGCTTCGCAGGCTCGGGCGACCTCGGCGCGCGCCACTTCCCTGGTGGCCTCCAAGGCGCCGGTGGATCGGACGATCTCGATGATCTCCGGCAGGCGCTGCACCTCGCCTTGCTCGATGGCCGCACGCACGACGTCCCTTTGCGCCGGCGTCCCTCGCGTCATGGCCACCAGCAAGGGCAGCGTCGGCTTGCCTTCCCGCAGGTCGTCGCCGATGTTCTTTCCCAGTGCCGACGTGGCGCCTTCATAGTCCAGCAGGTCGTCGACCAACTGGAATGCGGTGCCCAGCGCCCTCCCGTAATCGGCGCACGCGGTTTCGACGCCGGGGGAGGCGTCGGCCAGCATGGCGCCGAGCCGAGCGCTGGCCTCGAACAGCTTGGCCGTCTTGAACCGGATCACCCGGAGATAGTCGTCGATGGACAGGTCGGGGTCGTGCATGTTCATCAACTGCAGGACTTCGCCCTCGGCGATCACATTCGTGGCGTCGGCCAGCACTTCCAGAACCCTCATGCGGTTCACGGAGACCATCATCTGGAAGGCGCGCGAATAAAGGAAGTCGCCAACCAGCACGCTCGCTGCATTGCCGAAACGCGCATTGGCCGTGTCACGTCCGCGCCGCAGCGCGGACTCGTCGACGACGTCGTCGTGCAGCAAGGTCGCGGTGTGGATGAACTCGACCGTCGCCGCCAGTTCGAAGCGCTCCGGACCCCGGAAGCCGAGTGCCTGCGCGAACAACAGCACCAGCATTGGACGTAACCGCTTGCCACCGGCGCTGATGATGTAGTGCGATATCTGGTTGATCAGCGCGACATCCGAAGCCAGTCGGCGCCGGATCAACGCATCGACCTCGCCCATGTCGGCGGCGACCAGGTCTGCGAAGGAAAGTGTCGACCCGGAGACGTTCGAGACGGCAGTCACGCTGAAGGAGGAGGAACTCGAGGAATTTCGAGCGTTTCGATTATAGGGAGGGGGATCGCGCGCGACCTGCGGCTCAGGGCGCCCAGCGTACCCGGTGCATGCCGACCTCCCGAGCGATGCTACAATCTCAGGCTCTGCGCATTTCGCAGGGACCGTCTGGGGGCCGGCAGGCACCGAGGCGGGTCATTCGAGTGAAAGGGCTGATATGTACGCGCTCATAAAAACCGGTGGCAAGCAGTACAAGGTTGCTGCCGGCGAAAAAATCAAAGTAGAACAGATTGCTGCGGACGTTGGCCAAGAGATCGTGATCGACCAGGTGCTCGCCGTCGGAAGCGGCGCGGACCTCAAAGTTGGCACTCCCTTGGTTGCCGGCGCGACTGTCAAGGCCACGGTCGTGGCCCACGGCAGGCACGACAAGGTGCGCATTTTCAAGATGCGTCGCCGCAAGCATTATCAGAAGCGGCAGGGTCACCGCCAGAACTTCACCGAGCTGGAAATCAGCACGGTGAACGGCTGACACGGCAACCGAGAAGGAGTTAGGAAATGGCACAGAAAAAAGGTGGCGGTTCCACCCGGAACGGCCGCGATTCGCAACCGAAGATGCTCGGCGTCAAGGCTTTCGGCGGCCAGGCCGTGCAGGCCGGCTCGATCATCGTCCGTCAGCGTGGCACGCAGTTCCACGCGGGCAGCAACGTGGGCATCGGCAAGGATCACACCTTGTTCGCGCTTGTCGACGGCAAGGTGAGCTTCGCCGTCAAGGGCGAGCGCAATCGCCGCACGGTGGCGATCGATCCCGTTTGACAGCGCGCTTGGCGCCGCGACGAAGCCCCGGCCCGCCGGGGCTTTTTCGTTGCAGAGCTCCAGATAACATCTCACTGGCTCGTTCGAGCAACAGGCATTCCCCATGAAATTCGTTGACGAGGCTTACATCGACGTGATCGCCGGCAACGGCGGCAACGGCTGCGTGAGCTTTCGGCGCGAGAAGTTCATCCCATTCGGCGGTCCGAACGGTGGCGATGGCGGGCGTGGCGGTAGCGTCTACGCAGTGGCCGACCGGAACCTCAACACCCTGATAGATTTCCGTTTCGCTCGGCGACACGAGGCCCGCCATGGTGAGCACGGCCGCGGTTCCGATCAGTTCGGCGCGGCCGCAGAAGATATCGTGATGCGCATGCCGGTGGGCACCATCATCAGCGATGCCGAGACCGGCGCGCCGGTCGCCGAATTGCTTGAGCCGGGCGAGCGCATCCTGATCGCCAAGGGCGGCGACGGCGGCTTCGGCAACCTTCACTACAAGACCAGCACCAACCGCGCGCCCCGCCAGAAGACACCGGGCTGGCCCGGCGAGCAGAAGAAGCTCAAGCTGGAACTGCGCGTGCTCGCCGACGTGGGCCTGCTGGGCATGCCGAACGCCGGCAAGTCCACGCTGATCAGCGCGATCTCGAACGCCCGGCCGAAGATTGCCGACTATCCCTTCACGACGCTGCATCCCAACCTTGGCGTGGTGCGCGTCGGACCGGAGCAGAGCTTCGTCGTTGCCGACGTGCCCGGGTTGATCGAGGGAGCGGCCGAGGGCGCCGGGCTGGGCCACCGCTTCCTGCGTCACCTGCAGCGCACCCGGCTGCTGCTTCACATGATCGACATGGCGCCGTTCGACGACACCGATCCGGTCGCACAGGCGAAGGCGATCGTCGCCGAGTTGAAGAAGTACGACCCGGCGCTGTACGACAAGCCGCGCTGGCTGGTACTCAACAAGCTCGACGTCGTGCCGGCCGAGGAGCGTGCCGCGCGCGTGAAGGATTTCGTCAAGCGCTTCAAGTGGAAGGGGCCGGTCTTCGAGATCTCGGCGCTGACGCGCGAGGGCTGCGAGACGCTGGTGCAGGCGATCTACCAGCACGTGGCCAGCTATCAGACCCACTATGTCGATCCCGACGTGCGCTTCGCCGAGCCCGAGGCCGACGAGAGCGATGACGAGCCCCGCTTTGCACCGCAGGCGGATGACCCGCGCTTCCGTTGAAGCGCGCCTGTTTCGGACCGAGAGAGTAGAGGCCGCATGTCCGAAGTGCTGCGTGGAGCGAGGCGCATCGTCGTCAAGGTCGGATCCAGCCTCGTGACCAACGAGGGGCGCGGTGTCGATGCCGCCGCGATCGGCAACTGGTGCCGCCAGCTCGCGTCGCTGGCGGGTCAGGGGCGCGAGGTGCTGATGGTGTCCAGCGGCGCGATCGCCGAAGGCATGAAGCGCTTGGGCTGGAACGCGCGACCGAAGGAGATTCATGAGTTGCAGGCCGCTGCCGCCGTCGGACAGATGGGGCTGGCGCAGATGTACGAGAGCAAGCTTTCGGAGCATGGCATCGGCAGCGCGCAGGTGCTGTTGACGCACGCCGACCTCGCGGACCGCGAGCGCTACCTGAACGCACGCTCGACCCTGCTCACCCTGTTGTCACTGAAGGTGATCCCGGTCATCAACGAGAACGACACGGTCGTCAACGACGAGATCAAGTTCGGCGACAACGACACGCTGGGCGCACTGGTCGCCAACCTCGTCGACGCTGATGCGCTGGTGATCCTGACCGATCAGCCTGGCCTGTACTCCGCCGATCCGCGCAAGGACCCGCAGGCCCGGTTCATCGGTGAGGCTGTCGCCGGAACGCCGGAACTCGAGCGGATGGCAGGTGGTGCGGGCTCCAGCCTCGGGCGTGGCGGCATGATCACCAAGGTGCTGGCCGCCAAGCGTGCCGCCAGCAGCGGGGCCTCGACCGTTATCGCCTGGGGTCGTGAACCCGACGTGCTGCTGCGACTCGCTGACGGTGAGGCGATCGGCACGCTGCTGGTCGCTCGCACTGCCAAGCTCGCGGCGCGCAAGCAGTGGATGGCCGACCACCTGCAGATGCGCGGCACGGTCGTCATCGACGACGGCGCCGTCGCCAAGCTGCGCGACGAAGGCAAGAGTCTGCTGCCGATCGGCGTGGTCGAGGTGCAGGGCGAGTTCGTGCGAGGCGACGTGATCGCGGTTCGGAGCCAGGTCGGTATCGAAATCGCGCGGGGCCTGGCCAACTACGCGAGCAGCGAGGCGCGGCTGATCGCGCGCAAGCCGTCGTCACAGATCGAGAGTCTGCTGGGCTACAGCAACGAGCCCGAGATGATCCACCGCACGAATCTCGTGCTGGCCTGACGAGAACTCTTGCGTCTGCGCTCTGGCTGTCCCCGAATCCCCCGCATCCGGTGCTCCCGACGCGGTGCGGAGCACCCCGCGTGACGACGGAGCGCGAACCCCGCGCCGCGCGCATCGATGCGCCGGCGGCTCTGGCGCTGGTCTGCTGCTGCGCGCTTTGGGGATTGAACCAAGTCGCCATCAAGCCGCGCTGCCCGAGGTCGGGTCGCTGATCCAGTTGTCCGTTCGCAGCGTGGTCGCCCTGGTGCTGGTCCTGGCCTGGATGCGCTGGCGCCGCATTCCCTGGCACTGGCGTGACGGCACGCTGTGGCCCGGCCTGCTCGCCGGCCTGCTGTTCGCCATCGAATTCGGGTGCATCTTCGTCGGCTTGCAGTACACGACGGCCGCCCGGTCAGTCGTGTTCATCAACACCTCGCCGTTCGTCGTTGCCCTGGTGCTCGCGTGGCTGGTGCCGGCCGAGCGGCTGCGGCCCCTGCAGGCGCTCGGCCTGGCCATCGCCTTCGGTGGGGTCGCTTTCGCGTTTGCCGAGCCTGCGCCTCGAGCGGACGGTTGGCCGTGGCTGGGCGATGCGCTGATCCTCGTTGCGGCGGCGTTGTGGGGGTTGACCACTGTGATCATCCGCTTCAGTTCGCTGCGCCATGCTGCGCCCGAGAAGACGCTGGCCTACCAACTGCTTGTTTCGGCGCTGCTGTCGCCGGCGGCTGCCTGGGTGAGCGGCGCGCCCTGGCCGGCCGCCTGGAGCGCGCTGGCCATCGGCTCGCTGTTCTATCAGGCGGTGATCGTCACCTTCGCCAGTTATCTGCTGTGGTTCGGGTTGCTCACGCGTTATCCGGCGACCAAGGTGCAGGCTTTCGTGTTCCTCACGCCGGTGTTCGGCGCGGCCTTCGCCGCCGGCCTGCTGGAGGAGCCGGTGGGCGTCGAGTTGCTGGTGGCGCTCGTGGCGGTGGCTGTGGGGCTGAGCCTGCTCAACCGCCGGCACCGCTGACGCCGACGCAGAGCCTCAGCGCGGACCTTCGGGCGTCGTCTCACCGTCGGCGGCTTCCATGGGCGCCTCGCCGTTGGAGCGCTCTTCGTCCTCACGCCGGTGCGCCCGCATGCCCGAGCGCAGGTAGCGGTTGTGGTGGTTGGCGCGTGGCAGGAAGCGCGCCAGTTCGGTTAGCGCCATCTGGTAGACATCGCGCTTGAAGTCGATCACCACCTCGAGCGGTACCCAGTACTCGTTCCAGCGCCACGCGTCGAATTCCGGATGGTCGCAGGCGCGCAGGTTCATGTCGTTGTCGCGGCCGGTGAGTTGCAACAGGAACCAGATCTGCTTCTGGCCGCGGTAGTGACCGCGGGCCTCGCGGCGGATGTAGTGGTCGGGCACCTCATAGCGCAGCCAATCGCGCGTGCGCGCCAGGATGCGCACATGCTCGGGCTGCAAGCCCACTTCTTCGTGCAGCTCACGGTACATCGCCTGCTCGGGCGTCTCACCGTACTTGATGCCGCCTTGCGGAAACTGCCAGGAGTGGGTGCGTATGCGTTTGCCCCAGAACACCTGGTTCCGCTAGTTGAGCAGAACGATGCCGACGTTGGGCCTGAAGCCTTCACGGTCGAGCATAATGAAACCTCGAATTCAGTCTTGAATTCATTATTGCACCGGGCTTCCGCGATGCAAGCCCGCTCCGCCCCAGGTTGCGGGGTCGGCCCGGCGGCATCGCTCCCTCAGTTCATCACGCAGCCTCCCTCTCGCATGCCCCGGCCGACGCCATGAAAGCCTCCCAGTTCTTCGTCTCCACCTTGAAAGAAGCACCGGCCGATGCCGAGATCACGAGCCACAAGCTGATGATGCGCGCCGGCATGATCAAGCGGCTCGGAGCCGGCATCTACAGCTACATGCCGATGGGGCTGCGCGTGATCCGCAAGGTCGAGGCGATCATCCGCGAGGAAATGAACCGGGCGGGCGCCGTCGAACTGCTGATGCCCGTGGTGCAGCCGGCCGAGCTGTGGCAGGAGACCGGTCGCTTCGAGAAGATGGGGCCCGAGCTGATGCGCGTGAAGGACCGCCACGACCGCGACTTCATCATCCAGCCGACCAGCGAGGAGGTCGTCACCGACATCGCGCGGCAGGAACTGCGCAGCTACCGTCAGCTGCCGAAGAATTTCTATCACATCCAGACCAAGTTCCGTGACGAGCGACGGCCGCGCTTCGGCGTGATGCGCGGGCGCGAGTTCACCATGAAGGATGCCTACTCCTTCGACCGTGATGAAGCGGCTGCCGGCAGGAGCTACGACGCGATGTACGCTGCCTACGGACGCATCTTCGACCGTTTCGGCCTCAGCTACCGTGCGGTGGCGGCCGACACCGGCGCGATCGGTGGCGACCGCTCGCACGAGTTCCAGGTCATCGCCGAGACGGGTGAGGATGCGATCGTCTACTGCCCGACCAGCGATTACGCGGCCAACATCGAGCTGGCCGAGTGTCTGCCGCTCGCCGCGCAACGGCCGGTGCCGATTCAGCCGCTGACCAAGACGCCGACGCCCGGCAAGGCGACCTGCGCCGATGTGGCGGCCCTGCTGAATCTGCCGCTGACGCAGACAGTGAAATCGCTGGTGCTGGCGACTGACGATCGCAATGACGGCGGCGACATCGTCAAGACCACCGTCTGGCTGCTGCTGGTGCGGGGCGATCATGAGCTCAATGAGGTCAAGGCCGGCAAGCTGCCAGGCCTGAAGGCGGGCTTTCGCTTCGCGACCGTCGGTGAGATCGATGCGCACTTCGGCTGCAAGCCGGGCTACCTGGGACCGATCGGCCTGAAGCAGCCGGTGCGTGTGATCGCCGACCGGACGGTGGCGCACATGGGCGACTTCGTCTGCGGCGCCAACGACGCCGACTTCCACTACACCGGCGTCAACTGGGGCCGCGACCTGCCCGAGCCCGACCTCGTGGCCGACATCCGCAATGCCGTCGTGGGCGACCCTTCGCCGGACGGCAAGGGCGTGCTGGCGATCCAGCGTGGTATCGAGGTCGGCCACGTGTTCTACCTCGGCACCAAGTACAGCGCCGCGATGAACGCCACCTACCTCGATGAGACCGGTAAGCCGCGGCTGATGGAGATGGGCTGCTACGGCATCGGCGTCACGCGCATCCTCGGCGCGGCGATCGAGCAGCGCCACGACGCGCGAGGCATCGTGTGGCCGACCGCGATCGCGCCCTTCGAGGTGGTCATCTGCCCGATCGGTTACGACCGTTCGGCCGAGGTCAGGCAGGCCGCCGACACTCTGCACGACGAACTGCAGGCACTCGGCATGGACGTGATGCTCGACGACCGCGGTGAGCGTCCCGGTGCCATGTTCGCCGATTGGGAACTGATCGGCATTCCGCAGCGCGTGGTGATCTCGGACCGCGGGCTGAAGGAGGGGCAGGTCGAGTTGCAGGGCCGGCAGGAGGCCGAGGCCGGCAAGCTGGCAGTCGCGAGGTGGTCGCGCAGTTGCGTGCGCGCTTGCGCGACTGATGCAGGGCACCCGCCGGCTCGTCCTGTTCGCTGGCCTGGGCCTCGCCGCAGGCCTGTCGCCCGCGCCGGCCCGTGCCGGATCGCAGATCGAGGAGCCTCTGGCTGATGCGGTGCGCACCGCGCTGTCCGCGGCGGTCTCTCGCGGGGCACCGCCGCGCCCGAGCTTCGCCAGCACCGAGGAACGGCTCGCCTACCTGCGTTGGCTTGGTGCGATGAGCCAGCGTTTGCAGAAGCGCAAGGCCGAACACCTCACGCGCGTCGAGTTCCTCGAAACCCTCTGGTATGAAAGCCGCCGCGCCGGACTCGATCCGGGGCTGGTACTGGGGTTGGTGGAAGTCGAGAGTGGCTTTCGCAAGTACGCGGTGTCGGTGGCCGGCGCGCGCGGTTACATGCAGGTGATGCCGTTCTGGATGCGAACCATCGGCGATGGCGACGTCGGCCGTCTGTTCCATCTGCAGACCAACTTGCGCTTCGGCTGCGTGATCCTGCGGCATTACCTCGACCGCGAGCGCGGTGACCTGTACCTCGCGCTGGGCCGCTACAACGGCAGTCGCGGCCGCCCCGAGTATCCGAACGCCGTGTTCGCCGCGCGCAAGCGGTGGGAATACAAGCCCGGCTGAGCGGCTCCGAACCTCAGAGACCCGACCACGCCCTGGGCGTCGCGGCGTCGAGCCCCAGCAGGCCGAGCACTCGTTCCACCGTGTCGTCGACCAGCTCGTCGATGCTCGCCGGCCGGTGGTAGAAGGCCGGCAACGGTGGGAACACGATGCCGCCCATCTCGGACACCGCGGTCATGTTGCGCAGATGTGCCAGGTTGAACGGTGTTTCGCGCACCAGCAGCAGAAGCCGGCGTCGCTCCTTCAGCGTCACGTCGGCAGCGCGCGTCAGCAGGTTGTCGCCGAAGCCATGCGCAATGGCGGCCAGCGACTTCATCGAACACGGCGCGATGACCATGGCCGCGGTCGCGAAGCTGCCGCTGGCGATGCAGGCGCCAATGTCACCGGGCGCATGCGCGTGATCGGCCAGCGCTTCTAGCGCCTGCCGGTCCAGGCCGAGTTCGTGATGCACGTTCAGCACGCCGGCCGGCGTCACGACGAGGTGCGTCTCGGCGCCCAGCGCGCGAGCGCGTGCCAACAAGCGTGTGCCGTAGACCGCGCCGGTCGCTCCGGTGATGCCGACCACGAGGCGTCGGGTCATGTGCTGTACCTTCAGGTGAAGGGTCGTCCTGCGAGGCAGGACGACGGCGGCCAGGACGGTGGCCGTGCGGAGCGGGGCCTCAGGCCTGGGTGCTCAACAGCGGCTGCAGTTCACCGGACTGGTACATCTCGGCCATGATGTCCGAGCCACCGACGAACTCGCCGTTCACATACAACTGCGGGATCGTGGGCCAGTTGGCGTAGTCTTGATGCCCTGGCGGATGCCGTCGTCCTCGAGCACGTTCACCGTGGCCAGGTCGGTGACGCCGCAGGCCTTCAGGATCTGCACGGCGCGGCCCGAGAAGCCGCACATCGGAAACTGCGCGCTGCCCTTCATGAACAGCACCACGCGGTGGGACTTGACCAACTGGTCGATGCGCTGCTGGACGTCGGAGGAGGTGGTCTGGGTCATGATGGCTCGCGGCAAGAATTCGGAAACAGCCGCGGTTATACGGCAAAGCGGGCCGCTGTCGGCCGCCGCCGCGGCAAATCCCCACCCGGGTCAGAATGAGTATGAGGCGCCGAGTTGCAGCAACGGACTCAGTTGCAGATCGCGCAGGCTGTCGCTCAGGCCCTGTTGGCCGAAGCGCACGGCCGAGCGCGGTTGCAGCGCCACCAGACCGACGTCGGCGCTGAAGCCCCAGCCGCCACCGGTGGCGCGCAAGGACTGCAGCCCGGTGTAACCCACGCCCACATAAGGCACCGAACTGTTGCCCTCCTCCGTGCCCAGCCCTGGGTTCGCGAGGCTGAAGTTGCGTCGCACCGCGCTGAAGCTGCCGCTCAATGCCGTCAGGCCTGACGGCAGCGAGGACCATGCTGCGCTACGCGGTCCGTAGATCAGCCCGCCGGTGGCACGCAGCCCACCGCTGTAGCCTGCGCCGGCGATGCCTCGCTGAAAAAAGTAATAGTCGCCGAACAGGCTCAGACTCTGTTGCGGACGTTCCCCGCCGTAGGCGGTGATGGTGTCCAGCCCCGGGTCGTAGCGCCCGCCGGCCAAGGCCGCTGGGCTGCCGCTGATGAGTCCGAGCCGGCCTTGCCAACGGGGCCAGATACTGTCGCTGCCGCGCAGTCCGAGGCCACCGGCGTGGGGGGAGGACGTGATGGGTTCGCCGCTCCAGGCGGGCGTGACGCCCGCCGCCATCACGAAGACCAGGGGCAGTGTCGGGCGGAACAAGGTGCGGCACACAGGCATGGCGAGCTCCTCGGGCAGACCGGGAAAGCGCCGGGCATTGCATCCGGGCCTTCCGAAAATCGATCCTACGCCGCTGCGACGGTTTGTGGGATCGGGGTCGTCGGATCGCAACAGGCACGCACGTGGCGGTGCGATCTTTCGCACGGTCCGCGCACCGGGGCCGGGGCCCTCCCAGGCTCAGTCGCGGCAGCGACCGCCCGAGCAGCGTGGCTGGCCGCCCAGGTCATGCCGGATGGCGATGTGCTCGAAGCCCGCCACGCCGAGCAAAGCCTGGACCGCCTCGGCTTGGTCATAGCCGTGCTCGATCAGCAGCCAGCCGCCCGCTGTCAGGAAGCTCGCGGCGCTCGCAACGATGTGACGGATCGCTGCCAAGCCGTCAGGTCCGGAGGTGAGCGCACGCTGCGGTTCATGTGTCAGGGCATCGAGGTGGCAGTCGCCATCGGCGATGTAGGGCGGATTGCTGACGATCAGCGCGAATCGGCGGCCTTCGAGGGCCGAGAACCAGTCGCTGAGCCGCCATTCGACCGCCAAGCCAAGTCTGCCGCCGTTCCGCTCGGCGACCGCGAGGGCGTCCGAGCTGGCGTCCACGGCGGTCACACGGCACGTGGGGCGTCGCGCGGCCAGCGCCAGCGCGATCGCGCCGCTTCCCGTGCCAAGGTCGGCCACGGCAGTCTCGACATTGCAGGGCAGCAGCTCGAGCGCCCATTCCACCAGGGTCTCGGTATCGGCGCGGGGGATCAGGACATCGGGCGTCACCTCCAGCCTCAGGCCGAAGAACTCCTTCTCGCCCAGCACATAGGCCAAGGGTTCGCCAGCAGCGCGGCGCGCCAGCAAGGCGTCGTAGTGACGGGCTGCCTGGGGATCGAGAGCCTCGTCCGCGTGCGCCAGCAGCCAGCTGCGGGGGCGTGCGAGAACCGCGCTGAGCAGGCACTGCGCGTCGAGCCGGTCGATGCCGCGCTCGCGGGCCGCCAGCAGCGCGGCGGCGACGCTGTCGGGGGGCGGCACTGGGCAGCTCATCCTCAGCCGATTTCCAGCTCGGCCAGCAACTCGGCCTCGCGCGCCGCTACCAGCGCCTTCACGACCGGGTCGAGGTCACCGTCCATGATTGCGCCGAGCTGGTAGAGCGTGAGGTTGATGCGGTGGTCGGTGAGTCGCCCTTGCGGGAAGTTGTAGGTGCGGATGCGGTCACTGCGGTCGCCGCTG
This sequence comes from Methylibium sp. T29-B, assembly GCF_000576225.1. NCBI lineage: Bacteria > Pseudomonadati > Pseudomonadota > Betaproteobacteria > Burkholderiales > Sphaerotilaceae > Methylibium > Methylibium sp. T29-B. Next base: position 31,181 of record NZ_AZSN01000008.1, read on the forward strand.
CCGATCAGGCTCTTGCGTGTGGCTGCTTCCCTGGCTTGCCGCTCCAGCCGGTCCTTGTCGCGCAGGCGGGCTGCGAGCACCGCCATGGCCTTGGCCTTGTTGCGGTGTTGCGAGCGGTCGTCCTGGCATTCGGCCACCAGCCCGGTCGGAAGGTGGGTGATGCGCACGGCCGAGTCGGTCTTGTTGACGTGCTGCCCGCCGGCCCCGCTGGCGCGGTAGGTGTCGATGCGCAGGTCGGCCGGATTCAGCGTCACCTCCTGCGCTTCGTCGGGCTCGGCCAGCACGGCGACGGTGCAGGCGCTGGTGTGGATGCGGCCCTGCGTCTCGGTAGCGGGCACGCGCTGCACGCGGTGGCCGCCGGATTCGTATTTCAGGTGACCGAACACCGCGTCGCCCTCGATGCGCGCCACGACCTCCTTGTAGCCGCCCAGCTCGCTGTCGCTCGCCGACAGCAGCTCGACGCGCCAGCCCTTGCGCTCGGCGTAGCGGGTGTACATCCGCAGCAGGTCGCCGGCGAACAGGGCCGATTCATCGCCGCCGGTGCCGGCGCGGATCTCCAGGAACACCGAGCGCGCATCGTCCGGGTCTCGCGGCAACAGCAGGCGCTGCAGCTCGGTGGCCAGGCGATCGAGCTCGGCCTGCGCGCTCGCGGCTTCCTCCGCGGCCATGGCGGCCAGCTCCGGGTCCGAGGCCATTTCCGCGGCGGCCGCCAGGTCGCGCTCACGCTGGGCGTGGCGGCGCTGGCGCTCGACGATGCCCGACACCTCGACGTGTTCGCGGCTCAGAGCCCGGAAGCCGCCGGCGTCCCGCATCACCGCGGGATCGGCGAGCAGCGAATCGAGCTCGGCGAGACGGCGGACGTAGCGGTCGAGTTGCAGGCGCAGGGCGGGTTTCATCGGTGGGCAGGGGAGCGCCAGACCGGCAGCCGCTGCGGCTCCCGGTAGCCGGCAACGGCCGGCGGGCTACACCCCGTCGAGATGATCGTCTTCGCGGGGCCCGCTGGGCCGCACCGCGTCGGGCGGGATCGCCCCGCGCAGGAACAGGCGCGACACTGTGGTGGCGAGCTGAGCACGCTGGGTCGGGTCCGAGGCATGCAGCTCGGCCAGCGTGCCGTGCAGCATCTTCTGCGTGAGCCCGCGTGACAGCGCGTCGAGCACGGCGTCGACGCTTTCGCCGCGGGCCAGCAGCTTGCGCGCGCGCACCAGTTCGTTCTCGCGCCAGCTGTCGGCCTGGGCGTTCAGCGCCTGGATCAGCGGCACCGTGCCCCGCTGACCCAGCCAGTGCACGAAGCTCTGCACGCCGGTCTCGATGATGGCCTCGGCCTGCGCCACGGCAGCCAGACGCTTCTCGCCGCCGCTCTGGACGATGGCCGACAGGTCATCGACGGTGTACAGGTAGACGTCGTCGAGCCGCGCCACCTCGGGCTCGATGTCGCGCGGCACGGCCAGGTCGACCATGAAGATCGGGCGGTGGCGTCGCACTTTCAGCGCGCGCTCGACCGCGCCCAGGCCGATCAGCGGCAGTGAGCTGGCGGTACAGGAGACCACCGCGTCGAACTCGTGAAGCCGCTGCGGCAGATCCGACAGCCGGATCGATTCGGCACCGAAGCGCGAGGCCAGTCGCTCGCCGCGTTCCAACGTGCGATTGGCCACCGCCATGCGGGCCGGTGCCCGCGCGGAGAAATGCGTGGCGGCCAACTCGATCATCTCGCCGGCGCCGACGAACAGCACGCGGATCTCGCGCAGATCCTCGAACAACTGCGCGGCTAGGCGCACGGCCGCCGCCGCCATGCTGATGGAGTGGGTGCCGATCTCGGTGGCCGTCCGCACTTCCTTCGCCACCGCGAAGCTGCGCTGGAACAGCTGGTGCAAGGTGCTGCCCAGGGTGCCGGCGGCGTCGGCCTCGCGCACCGCCTGCTTCATCTGACCCAGGATCTGAGGTTCGCCCAGCACCATGGAGTCCAGTCCGCTGGCCACGCGGAAGGCGTGGCGGGCCGCCTCGCCCCCCTCCAGCATGTAGGCGTGGTGGCTCAGCGTGTCGGCGCCGACGCCGCCCACCCCGGCCAGCCACTCGAGCGCCGGGCGCACCAGTTGCGGCTCGGCGGCGCAATACAGCTCGGTGCGGTTGCAGGTCGAGAGGATGGCGGCCTCGGGCGTGCCGGGGCGTTGCCCTGTGGTCAGGCGTTCGCGAAATCCTTGCAGCGTGGGAGCCAGTTGTTCGAGCGTGAACGCAAAACGACCGCGCAAATCCACAGGCGCGGTCGTGTGGTTCAGGCCCAGGGCAAACACTGACATGGCCTGATTATAAAATTGATGTCGACTTCAACGGCCGTACTTACCAGCAGTTCGAGCGCCATCGGCGCCTTCTGCAACGGCCAGCGGCCCCGGCTCTGATGCCGCCCGCACACCCCATGACCGCGCTTGACGCCCTGACCCATCTGCTCAACTTCGTGCTGCCGGCCCTTCTCCTCGGGGGCTTGGCCGCGGGCCTGGCGAAGCTGGTGTGGTTCCGTGCACTGAAATCCGTGCCGTTGCGGCGGTTGGCCGGCTGGGCCAGCGCGGCTGCCACGGCGGCCCTGGTCGGCGGATTGCTGCTGACGGGCCGCGACGGCGCGATGCTGACCTACGGCGCCATGGTGTTGGCTTGTGCCGCGGCGCTGGGTTGGGCCGGCTGGGGCCGGCATTGAGGCGCAACCGATGACTTACTCGGTCAAGGAAGTCTTCTATACCTTCAGGGAGAAGGCAGCCATGCCGGCCGCCCGGCGGTGTTCTGCCGCTTCGCCGGCTGCAACCTGTGGAGCGGGCGCGAGGCGGACCGGGCCGATGCGGTCTGCCGCTTCTGCGATACCGAGTTCGTCGGTACCGACGGCACCGGCGGCGGCAAGTTCACCATCGCCGAATCGCTCGCATCGCATGTGGCGGCGCATTGGCCCGTGGGCGATGCGGGTCCCCGCTTCGTCGTGCTGACTGGTGGTGAACCCCTGCTGCAGGTCGATGCCGCGTTGATCGACGCGCTGCACGCACAGCGCTTCGAGATCGCGGTCGAGACCAACGGCAGCGTGCCGGCGCCGCCCGGCATCGACTGGCTCTGCGTCAGTCCGAAGGCTGGTGCGCCGCTGCTGCAGCGCTCGGGCCAGGAGCTGAAGGTGGTGGTGCCGCAGGACGGCATCGATCTCGGTGAACTCGACGCACTCGATTTCGCGCAGCGCCGCGTGCAGCCGATGGACGGTCCCGATCTGGCCGCCAACACCGACTGGGCCGTGCGCTGGTGCCTGGCGCATCCACGCTGGCAGCTCAGCTTGCAAACCCACAAACTTCTCGGCATCCGCTGAACATATGAATCACTCCCGTTGCGGCTATGCCGCTTCCCCTCGAGGGGGAGCCGCTGGGGCGGCCCGGCAGAGCCGGTCCGCGGCGGCTGCTCGGACCTTGCCGCCTCGTGCGTCGCGGGTGGCGCAGAGCGCAATGGACCTCTGAGATGTTCGAACTGAGCCAGTCCTTCTATTTCGAGTCGGCGCACACGCTTCGCCGCCAGGTCGAGCGCAACGAGGCCGACGGCAGCCGGCGTGTCCACGGCCACACCTACACGGCCGAGGTCACCGTCCGTGGCGAGGCCGATCCTGCCACCGGCATGGTGGTGGACCTGGCGCTGCTGCGTTCCGCCATCGCCACGGTGCGTGAGCAGCTCGACCATCACTTTCTCGACGAGGTGCCCGGCCTGGGGCTGCCGACGCTGGAGAACCTGTGCCGCTTCATCCACGAGCGGCTGCTGACCACGGTGCCGGCGATCGCCAGCGTCAGCGTCGGGCGGCAGAGCAGTGGGGACCGCTGTACCTTCCGGCCGGTGCTCGCGGATCGCCGGCGATGACGCGCGGACCCGACACCCTGGCCGAGCGCAGCCGGCGCGCGGTCTGGCACCCCTGCACGCAGATGAAGCGCCACGAGCGCGAGCCGCTGCTGGCGATCGCACGCGCGCAGGGACCGTGGCTGTTCGACACCGACGGGCATCGCTACCTCGACGCTGTCAGTTCCTGGTGGGTCAACCTGTTCGGCCACGGCCACCCTCAGCTGCGGGACGCACTGGCCGAGCAGCTGGCGACGCTCGACCACGTGATGCTCGCCGGCCTGACGCACGAGCCGGTGGTCGAGCTCTCGGAGCGCCTCGCCGCGCTGACCGGCCTGGGCCACGCCTTCTATGCCAGCGACGGCGCCTCGGCCACCGAGATCGCACTGAAGATGAGCGCGCACAGCTGGCGCAACCGCGGCCGGCCGCAGAAGTGCGAGTTCGTCGGACTGGCCGGCGGCTATCACGGTGAGACCGTGGGTGCGCTGTCGGTCACCGACATCGCGCTGTTCCGCGAAGCCTATGCGCCGCTGGTGCGCCTGAGTGCCGCGCTGCCGTCACCGGACACGCGTCATGCCGCGCCGGGCGAGGACGCCGTGGCCCACGCCCGGCACTGTGCGGCGACGCTCGAGGCCTATCTGGATCGGCACCACGAGCGCACCGCAGCGCTGATCGTCGAGCCGCTGGTGCAGTGCGCTGCCGGCTTCGGCATGCACGACCCCGAGTACCTGCGGCTGGCGCGCGCGCTGTGCGACCGCTACCAGGTGCACCTGATCTGCGACGAGATCGCGGTCGGCTTCGGCCGCACCGGCACGCTGTTCGCGCACCAGCAGGCCGGCATCCGGCCCGACTTCATCTGCCTGTCCAAGGGCCTGACCGGCGGCACGCTGCCGCTGTCGGCGGTGTTGACGACCGACGCGGTCTACGAGGCCTTCTACGATGACCTGGCGTCGCGCGGCTTCCTGCATTCGCACTCCTACACCGGCAATCCGCTGGCCTGCCGCGCGGCGTTGACCGTGCTCGATCTGTTCGAGCAGCCGATCGAAGGCGAGCCGGTGCTGGCGCACAACCGCCGCACCGCCGCGCGACTGACCGCGCTGTGCGAGCCGCTGAACGCCCACCCGCGCGTGCGCGCGGTGCGCCAGCTCGGCATGCTGTGGGCCTGGGACATCGACGACGACGGCGTGGCGGGTTTCTCCAGCGCCTACCACCTCGCGGCGCGTGAGCAGGGCCTGCTGCTGCGACCGATAGGCAACACGCTGTACTTCATGCCGCCCTATGTGCTGGACGACGGGGCGCTGGAGCAACTGGCCGGCGGTGCGCTGCGCGCGCTCGAGGTCGCGCTGGCATGACGGCACAGCAGACACCCGCCGCGCGCGGCTGGTTCGTGACCGGCACCGACACCGGGGTCGGCAAGACCCGCGCGAGCGTCGCGCTGCTGCGGGCGCTGCGCGCGCGACACGCGCGCTGTGTCGGCATGAAGCCGGTCGCGGCAGGCACCGAGCCGGCGCCCGATGGCGGCGAGCGAGAGAACGAGGATGTGCTGGCGCTGCGTGCCGCGGGCACGGCACGCGTGGCCGCTGCGCTCGACAACCCGGTGCGTCTCCACGACGCGATGTCGCCGCACCTCGCCGCGCGGCGCGCCGGCCGAACGATCGAGATCGAACCGCTGGTCGCGGCCTACCGCGCGCTGGCCGCGCAAGCCGATGCGGTGGTGGTCGAAGGCGCAGGAGGCTTTCTCGTGCCGTTGTCCGACACGCTGACCGGTGCCGACCTCGCCGCGGCGCTCGGCCTGCCGGTGATCCTCGTCGTCGGCCTGCGCCTGGGGTGCCTGAACCACGCGCTGTTGACGCGTGACGCGATCCGGCAACGTGGCCTGCCACTGGCCGGCTGGATCGTCAGCCGGCTCGATCCCGCGATGCCGGAGCAGGACGCCAACGTCGACTACCTGCGCCGGCAGCTCGATGCACCCCTGTTGGCCGACTGGCCCTGGCAGCCCGATGCCGACCCGGGCACGCTGCTGTTGCAACTTCCCCCTGAGCCAGTTCTCGATGCCGCCTGACATCCACGACGTTTTCGTGTCGGCGCTCGCCGCGCTCGACACGCAGCAACTGCGCCGCCACCGCCGCGTGGTCTCGGCGCTCGACGGCGCGATGGTGCAGGCCGACACGCAGCCGCGCCTCGCCTTTGCCGGCAACGACTACCTCGGCCTGTCGCAGCACCCGGCACTGATCGAGGCCGCCCGGCAGGGCGCGGCGCGCTATGGTGTCGGTGCGACAGCCTCGCCGCTGATCTGCGGTCACAGCCCGGCGCACGAGGCGCTGGAGCAGGAGCTGGCGCGTTTCGTCGGTCTGCCGCGCGCGCTGTACTTCTACGCGGGCTACGCGGCCAATGCCGGTGCGATCCCGGCGCTGGTCGAGCGCGGCGATGCATTGATCTCCGATGCCCTGAACCACGCCTGCCTGATCGACGGCGCCCGCCTGTCGCGGGCCGACCTCACGGTCTACCCGCACAATGACCTGGCGGCGCTGGAGCGGGCGCTGGTCGCGACGCGTGGCGCGCGCCGGCGGCTCGTCGTGGCCGACGCGGTGTTCAGCATGGACGGCGACCTGGCGCCGCTGCCGGAGATGCTCGCCCTGTGCGAGCGCCATGACGCCTGGCTCTACGTCGACGACGCCCACGGTTTCGGCGTGCTCGGTGAGGGCGGGCGCGGAAGCCTGTCGCACTGGCGCGTGCCGACCGACGCGATGTCGTCACGCTTGATCTACATGGCCACGCTGGGCAAGGCCGCCGGCGTTGCGGGGGCCTTCATCGCCGGCGCACCCGCCGTGATCGAGTGGCTGGTGCAGAAGGCACGCACCTTCTTCTTCGCCACCGGTGCGCCGCCCATGATCGCCGAGGCGCTGCGCGCCAGCCTGCAGGTCATCGAGTCGGAAGGCTGGCGGCGCGAAAGGCTGCTGCAGCTGCGCACGCGCCTGGCTTGCGGACTGGCCGCGCTGCCTTGGCCGGCGCCTGCTTCGCAAAGCGCCATCCAGCCGCTGCTGCTGGGCGACAACGGCACGGCGCTGCGGGTGATGGCCGCGCTCGATGCCCAGGGCATCTGGGTGCCGGCGATCCGCCCGCCCACGGTGCCGGACGGCACCGCGCGCCTGCGCATCTCGATGTCGGCCGCTCACACGCCGGATGACGTGGATCGTCTGTGCGCCGCGCTGCTCGCGGCCAGCGCCCGGCCCCCTGTCTGAGCTGCCCGTTTCGCGGGGGTGAGCCGCGCCGCTGCGCACGGCGCTTCGCACAATCAAGGCATCGCATCGCAGCACCGTGATGCAGAGAAGCCGGAGCGTGCGCCATGGTCCTGCCCGAGCGCCCACAGACTGCCGCCGAGGAGTTGGCCAACGCGGTCAGCCATGGCCTCGGGCTGCTGCTGGCGCTGGCGTCCTTGCCGGTGGTCGTGGAGTTCGCGGCGCGGCACGGCAGCCCGGTGAAGCTGGTCGGCGTCAGCGTGTTCTCGGCGACGATGATCCTGGTGTACTTCGCGTCCGCGCTGTATCACGCGCTGCCGCCGGGGCGGGCCAAGCGATGGTGCAACACGCTGGATCATGTGGCGATCTACCTCTTCATCGCAGGCAGCTACACACCGGTCGCGCTGGGCCGGCTGCCCGACGGGCCGGGCTGGACGCTGCTGGGTCTGGTGTGGGCGCTGGCCGTCATCGGCGCCTTGCTCAAGATCACCCGGCGGCTGGCGAATCCATTGCTGTCGACCGCGCTCTACGTGGCGATGGGCTGGCTCGCGGTGTTTGCCGCCGGCCCGGTGTTGCGCGACCTGCCGCTGGGCATGCTGGCCTGGCTGCTGGCGGGCGGCCTGGCCTACCTGGTGGGCGTCGTGTTCTTCGTGCTCGACTCGCGTCTGCGCTTCGGGCACTTCGTCTGGCACCTGTTCGTGCTGGCCGGCAGCACCTGCCACTTCTTTGCGGTGCTGGGGCCGGCCGTCTGAGCGGCCGCGCAGCAGCCGTCAGGCCGGCTGCGGGCTGCGCTCCCGCAGCAGCACCTCGCCGCGCAGCGAGTGCGGGTAGGCCTCGGTGATCGTCACGTCGATCAGCTGTCCGGTCAGGCGGGCCGGACCGGCGAAGTTGACGATGCGGTTGCACTCGGTGCGGCCCATCAACTCGTGGCCGGCATTGAGATCAGGCCGGCGCGACGGCCCTTCGACGAGGATGCGCTGCACGGTGCCGACGCGGCTCTGGCCGATGCGCCGGCCGTTGGCCTCGATCGCTTCCTGCACCTGCTGCAAACGGGCCAGCTTGAGTTCGCGCGGCGCGTCGTCGTGCAGTGCCGCGGCCGGCGTGCCGGGGCGGGCGCTGTAGATGAAGCTGAAGCTGTGGTCGAAGCCCACGTCCTCGATCAACTTCATCGTGCGCGCGTGGTCGTCATCGGTCTCGCCGGGGAAGCCGACGATGAAGTCGGTCGACAGGCTGATGTCGGGCCGGATCGCGCGCAGCTTGCGGATCGAAGACTTGTACTCCAGCGACGTGTAGCCGCGCTTCATCGCGCTCAGGATGCGGTCGCTGCCGTGCTGCACCGGCAGGTGCAGGTGGTTCACGAGCTGCGGCACGCGGGCGTACACGTCGATCAGCCGCTGCGAGAACTCGTTCGGATGGCTGGTGGTGTAGCGGATGCGGGCGATGCCCGGGATCTCCGCCACGTACTCCAGCAGCAGCGCGAAGTCGGCGATCTCGGCCGTGTCGCCCATGCGGCCGCGGTAGCCGTTGACGTTCTGGCCCAGCAGCGTCACTTCCTTGACGCCCTGGTCGGCCAGGCTGGCCACTTCGGTGAGAACGTCGTCGAACGGCCGCGACACTTCCTCGCCGCGCGTGTAGGGCACGACGCAGTAGCTGCAGTACTTGGAGCAGCCTTCCATGATCGAGACGAAGGCGGTCGCGCCGTCGACGCGCGCCGGCGGCAGATGGTCGAACTTCTCGATCTCGGGGAAGCTGATGTCGACCTGCGGGCGCTGCTGCGCATCGCGACGAGCCAGCATTTCCGGCAGGCGGTGCAGCGTCTGCGGACCGAACACCACGTCGACGTAAGGCGCACGCTCGATCAGTGCCGCGCCTTCCTGGCTGGCAACGCAGCCGCCCACGCCGATCTTCACGCCCCTGGCCTTCAGGTGTTTCACGCGCCCCAGGTCGCTGAACACCTTCTCCTGTGCCTTCTCGCGCACGGAGCAGGTGTTGAAGAGGATCAGGTCGGCCTGCTCCACGTCGGTCGTGGGCTCATAGCCCTCGGCCGCGCGCAGCACGTCGGCCATCTTGTCCGAGTCGTACTCGTTCATCTGGCAACCGAAGGTCTTGATGAAGACCTTCTTGCCGGTGCCGGCGGCGCTCATGGCTTGGTCCAGGCCTGCGCGGCCGGGTCGAAGGACCAGCGCGCGGCCTCGTCGGCGGTCTTCGGCCAGAGGCCGGTTTTCTCTTCGGCGCGCAGCACCCATACGTCCTTGACCAGGCCCAGCGTGTCGACGGTGTAGTGCGCCATGAAACGCTGGCCGATCAGTGCCCCGGACACCTGCACGAGGTTGTTGGTGTCGCGCAGCCTGGCCCCGGGCGCGAGCCGAGCCGGCTTGCCGTTGAGCAGCACGTCGGGGGATTCACCATCGCGATCTCACCGCGCAGCGCGTTGTAGGGGAAGTTGCGCTGCACCTGGGCAGACGCGGCGAACGGGGCACTCAGAGCGAGCACGAGCAGGGCACAGCGGTACATGGTGTGGATCCAGTGGCTGCAGAGGGGGAAGCTCGAAATTGTAGTGACCCGCAGAGCCTGTCGGACTTGTTCGAAAACGTACCGGCGGTGACTTTCGCGGATGCCAGATCCGTCACGAACGCTGGCAGGTTTCGGGAGGTTTGAACGACCCTGGCCGCATGCCGCCTCATGGCGCGGAAGTTGCCTTGCCCCTTCGATTCTCAAGTGCCGGAGCGCGGAATGTCATCGAACCCTGGTCGGATCCTGGCGTCGTGGATGCGCTTGCTGGCCTTGGTGGGGATGGGGGCGTCGCTGTCCGGCTGCGGCGCGCTGGCGATCACCGCACTCGGCGTCGGCGCCTCGGCCGGCGTCTCGCACACGGCGAGCGGCACGAGCTACCGCACTTTCACAGCCAGCGCCACGCAGGTGAAGGCGGCCTCGCTCGCGGCCCTGAGCAAGATGGGCGTCACCGTCGAAGGCATCGCCAAGACCGAGAGTGGTGAACTGATCAAGGGCAACTCTGCGGATCGCAGCATCGAGGTCGAACTCGAGGCGATGAGCAAGTCCACGACGCAGATGCGCGCTTCGGCGAAGCGCAACCTGTTCGTCCACGATGCCGCCACGGCGAAGGAGATCGTCGAGCAGACCGAGCGCGCCATGGCGGCGGCCGACAAGCGTGCCAAGGCCGCGACCACCAGCTACCTGGTCAGGGCTTCGGGCTCACTGTGATCCGGAGCATTTGCCCGGGACCTTGACGGCGGATGTCAGGAGGCCACGGCCTCGCGCAGCCGGATCGCCTGGTGACCGATGTCGAGCGCATGCCGCAGCGCCGCGGCCGGCGCCTCGAAGCGGTGGCCGCCGGAGACCCGGTCGCTGCTGAACACCACTTCGGGCGGTTGGTCAGCACCGCGCACGCGATGCACCTCGACCGCGGCCGTGTAGCCGCCGCGGGCGGCGTCCAGGGCGCCGGCGTAGATGCGGAAATCGCCGACCTCACGTTCTTGCAGGTTCATCCAGAGCTCCTTTTCGGCGGCGGTCGCCAAAGTTGAATCGAAGCATCGGTGATTCGCCGGCAGCGAACCATCCCTCACTGGCGTCCGCCCCGAATGGGGGAGGTCGAGCTGTTCAGCCACGGACATGTTTGGCAAGCAGATAGATGGCGACCGTGCCGGCGAACAGCACCACGGATAGCGCACGCCAGGCATTGAACGCACCGCTCCTGTGGTGACGCGACGGTGGGGCCCGGCGTTGTCGATGCGCATGGTCATCTTCGCCATGCAGCAGCGAATAGGACGTGGAGGTCTTGAACTCGCTCGGCCGGTCGTCGGTCCGCTCGCGGTCCCAGTTGAAGGCTTGAGTGTCGTGGCGCATGCGCGCAGTGTCTGCCTGCACCCAGCCGTGCTGAATCCCGCGCTCGCGGGCCCCGCAGATGCGGGTGGACCGACGCCACGCCGCAAACGAGAAGCCCCGCACGGGGCGGGGCTCGGGTGTCTTGGTGGCGCTTCAGGGATTCGAACCCCGGACCTGCGGATTATGATTCCGTCGCTCTAACCGACTGAGCTAAAGCGCCAAAGCCGCGCATTATAGCGAGCCTTCTCTTGGCTTGCGAGTGCCGCACGGTTTTCGGGGCAGCGCCCTGCCTGTGCCAGCATCGGGCCGCGATGCGCAGCACGCATCGAACGAGGTGTTCCATGGGCTGGTGGCGATCAGACCTCGCGGATGGGATCCGCAAGCGCGGATTCCGCAAGTGGTACGAGCGCGAGTTGATCTCCAGCCATGCGCATCTGGTGCTCACCTTCATGTGCATGGTCGGGCTGCTGGGCGGCTTGGAGGTTTACGACCGCCGCGCGCCGTTGAGCGACCAGATGGTGACGGGTATCTCGGTGCTGTTGTCGGCGGGGATCGGCTTGTGGGCGTTGCGCCGCTACCTGTTCCTGTTGCTGCATGCGGAAACCACCGCCAACCAGGCGGTGTGCCCGCAGTGCGATGCCTATGCCCGCTTCGATGTGGCTGCCGGGCCGCAGGCCGAGGCCGATGCGGTCGCCGTCCGATGTCGTGGCTGCGGGCAGGAGTGGACGATCACGCGCTGAGGAGCGCCTGTCAGATCAGTTCGCCGACGGCCATGGCCAGGAAGCTCAGCAGCAGCGTCGTCGCGATCGGCAGCGACCATTCCCGGCCGCCTAGGCGGAAGTTCAGGTCGCCGGGTAGGCGGCCGAGGCCGAACTTCTGGAGCCAGGGCCGCAGGCCGTTGAAGACGACCAGCGTGATGACGACAACGAGCAGCCAGCGCAGCATGGTGGGGTTCCGGTCTCAGAGCATGTGGCTGCGATCGCCCTGGGCGAAGCCGATCGCATCGAAAGGCTCGCAGGCCGCGAAGCCGATCACCTTGAACAGCTCGCCCATCTCGTGCTCGGTCAGCAGCTTCTGCGCCGCGGCGATGGCGCGCAGGTCGGCGCCCTGCAGGTCGTCGAGCAGGCCGCAATTCATCAGGAAACGCGCCTGGGTGGTGTAGCCCAGCACCGCGAGCCCGGCGTTCTGGCCGGCCAGCGCGATGCCGGTGAAATCGACGTGGGCGGTGATGTCCTTGTCGCCCACGTCGCTCAGCGGGTCGCCGTCGGCCTGGTGCGCGCGGTGGCACATCAGCGTGCCGCCGATGCGCTGCGGATGATGGAACTCGGCCTCGGGGAAACCGTAGTCGATGAAGAAGGCCGCACCGCGCCGGAGCGTGGCGGCCAGCGTGCGGATGAAGGCCTCGCCCTGGCGCTGCAGTTCGACGGTGGTGCCAGGTACGCGGTCGGCGGCCAGCGGCGGGCGCAGTGAGGTCGGGCGGTCGGCATACATGAAGCGGCCGTCGGAGAACACCACGCCGCGCTCGAGCCACTGGCGGCCATCGAAGTGCAGCAGGGCCACCGGCATCGCATCGAGCACCTCGTTACCGACCAGCACGCCGTCGATCCGCTCCGGCAGGCGGTCCAGCCACACGGCCTTCGCCGCGTGCTGCGTCGGCACCCGCGCGGCGATCGTGGTTCGCTGACGCTCGCGCAGCGCTCCGGACAGGTCGACGATGACGTAGCGGTCGATCCGTTCGCCCAGTGCCTCCAGCAACTGCGTGGCCAGCGCTCCCGAACCGGCGCCGAACTCCCACACTTCGCGCGTACCGGTGGCGTCCAGGGCCTGGCCTATCTGGCGCGCCAGGGCGCGGCCGAACACCGGGCTCAGCTCGGGTGCGGTGACGAAATCACTGCCCGAGCCCGGCATCAGGCCGAACTGGCGATCGCCGCGCACGTAGTAGCCCAGACCGGGTGCATACAGTACGAGCTCCATGTAGCGCTCGAAGCCGAGCCAGCCTCCGGCGCGCTCGATCTCCGTTGCGATCCGCGCTTTCAAGGCCTCTTGCAGGCTCGGCAAAGGGGGGCTGGCTACACTGACGGGGCTCGATTCCACCCCTCCATTGTCCCGCACGACATGAGCGTCGATTCCCGTCCCGTGGTGCTCGTCACCGGTGCCGCACGGCGCGTCGGCCGCGCCATCGCGCTCGAACTGGCCGCGCACGGCTTCGACGTGGCGGTGCACAGCCATCGGGCCAGCGACGAGTCGATCGACACGCTGCAGGCAGCCCGCGCGGCCGGTGCGCGCGCCGAGGCTTTCGTGGCCGACCTGGCCGACGAGACCGCCTGCCGCGCGCTGCTGCCTGCCGTGGCCGAGCGCATGGGGCGCATCGACGCGGTGGTGAACAACGCCTCGCGCTTCGAGTACGACGGCGCAGGGGACTGCAGCTACGCGTCGATGGCCGAGCACTGGCAGGTCAACACCGCCGCGCCGGTGCTGCTGGCGGCCGCGCTGCACCAGCGGCTGAGCGGTAGCGCGGGGCGTGGCTGTGTCGTCAACCTGCTCGACCAGAAGCTGTGGAACCCGAATCCGGATCATTTTTCGTACACGCTGTCGAAGGCCGCGCTGGAGGCGGCGACCACGCTGCAGGCGCAGGCCTTCGCGCCCACGCTGCGCGTGGTTGGTGTCGCGCCCGGCGTCACGCTGCCGTCGGGCCCGATGGACAGCACGGAGTTCGTGCGCGCACACGCGATGACGCCGCTGCGCCGTTCATCGACGCCCGAGGACGTGGCCCGTGCCGTGCGCTTCCTGATCGAGTCGCCGGCCATCACCGGCACCACGCTGCTGGTCGACGGCGGGCAGCACCTGTCCGCGCAGCCGCGCGACGTGCTGTTCCTTGCGCGCGAGGGGGTTTGAGGTGCCGCACTGGACCCTGCATCCCCGGCTGGCGGCGTGCCGGCGTGTGTTCCTGAAGTCGTATGCGCTGCCGGTGCGCATCGGCGTGCACGACTTCGAGCGCGTGGGTCCGCAGCGGCTGCTGATCGACGTCGATCTGTACGTGCCGCTGGTGGCCAGCACGCCGCGCGACGACCGGCTCGACGAGGTGGTCGACTACGACTTCATCCGCCACGCCATCGCCGAGCGCGTGGCGCAGGGCCACATCGGGCTGCAGGAAACGCTGTGCGACGAGATCGCCGCGCGCATGCTGGCCCATCCACAGGTGCGCGCGGTACGCGTGTCGACCGAGAAACCCGACGTCTACGCCGACTGCGCTGCGGTCGGCGTGGAGGTGTTCCACATCAAGGAGAGCGACGCATGAGTGCCGTCGTCATCGAGCCCGGCGTCACGCAACGTCAGGCCGGCAAGCCCGCCTTCGAGGCCAACAAGCTCAGCAAGCGCCTGCACCGGCTGGTCGGCCAGGCCATCGGCGACTTCAACATGATCGAGCCCGGCGACAAGCTCATGGTCTGCGTGTCGGGCGGCAAGGACAGCTACGCGCTGCTCGACATCCTGCTGAACCTGCAGCAGCGCGCGCCGATCGACTTCTCGCTCGTCGCGGTCAACCTCGACCAGAAACAGCCCGACTTTCCCGAGCACGTGCTGCCCGAATACCTGGCGAGCCGCGGTGTGCCTTTCCACATCGAGAACCAGGACACCTACTCCATCGTCAAGCGCGTGGTGCCAGAAGGCAAGACGATGTGCAGCCTGTGCTCGCGGCTGAGGCGCGGCATCCTGTACCGTGTGGCCGGTGAGCTGGGGGCGACCAAGATCGCGCTCGGCCACCACCGCGACGACATGCTGCAGACGCTGTTCCTCAACATGTTCTTCGGCGCCAAGCTCAAGGGCATGCCGCCCAAGCTGGTCAGCGACGACGGCCGGCATGTCGTGATCCGCCCGCTGGCCTACGTGCCCGAACACGACCTGGAAGCGTGGGCCGCGCACCGCCAGTTCCCCATCATCCCCTGCACCCTGTGCGGCAGCCAGGAGAACCTGCAGCGCAAGCAGATCGCGCAGATGCTGCGCGACTGGGAGCGCCAGCACCCCGGCCGGCTCGACAACATGGCCAGCGCGCTGGCCAACGTGGTGCCTTCTCATCTGCAGGACCGGAACCTCTACCCCTTCACCACCCTCCAAGCCACCGGAAGAGCCGACGAACTGGGCGACAAGGCCTTCGATGACGACGAGACCTGTGCGCCGCCCGGCGCGGCGTCGGTCATCGAGGCCGCGATGCCTATCCGTTGGCATGGGCAAGGCTGAGTCAGGGCAAGGAGTCCGCATGCATCGAACCCGATCCGCCATGGCATCGCTGGCGGCATGCGCCGCGGCGCTGCTCGTCGCCGGTTGCGCCAGCCTCAACAGCGTGGCCGTTGACGTGTCCAGCCAAGGGAGCTGGCCGGCCGATCGCAAGCCGGGCAGCTACGCGGTCGAACGCCTGCCGTCGCAACAGGCGAACGCGGCCGAGCAGGACCGCATCGAGGCCGCGGCCCTGCCGGCGCTCGAGGCAGCCGGCTTCACTCGCGTCCCGTCCGAGCAGGCCGATGTGCTGATCCAGGTCGGGGCCCGGGTGTTCGAGGTGGCGCGCCGCGATCCCTACATGAGCCATTGGGCCTGGCGCAACGACTGGTGGTTCTACGGCGCGCGCCGACCGTTCTTCCATGGGCCGGGCTTCGGCTATGCACCGGGGTTCGGCTATGACTATTACGACATCCCGGATTACCAGCGCGAGGTCGGCATCCTGATCCGTGATCGGCGTAGCCAGCAGATCGTCTACGAGACGCGTGCCGCCTATTCGAGTCGCTGGACCTCGGAGGCGCTGCTGCCGGCGATGTTCGAGGCGGCGATGAAGGACTTTCCGCTGCCGGCGCTGACGCCGCGGACGGTGACGGTGGCGTTGCCCCCCTCGGCGCGCTGATCGATCAGGCGGGCGTCGCGAGACGCCGCAGGTCGGCCGCCCACCCTCTGAGCTTGCGCTGGGCCTCGTGCCGTTGCTCGGGCGTCGTGCGGTTGTGGATCTGCGCGAGCAGTTCGCAGTTCGCCGCGTCGAGGCGACGCTGGTAGCTCTGGTAGGCGTCGTCCGGCGAGCGCTTGACCTCTTGCCAGTGAGTCCGCAGTGCGTCGGTGGCCGAGGTGACCGACAGTGCGCCGGACTGCGCCTGCCGCAGGATCAGCAGCAGGTCGCGCTGCCGACGCTGCCGCTCGGCCAGCCAGCGTTCCGGCTCGAACGGCGATTTGCTCAAGGATTGCGCGATGCGCTCGCGCTGCAAGCGGTCGAGCCGGCCATACAGCTGCTCGGCCCGATCGACCACGCGCTCGACCGCCGCCGCGCGCCGCTCGGCCGGGTCGGGCTGCAGGAAGTCGTCTCGGAACTCGGCGTTGTTCTTCGCCTGCTTGCGTTCCAGGCGATTCAATTGCTCCGGGCTGAAGCTCATGGCAATGGCTGCGGTGTCGGGCAGTGCGTGGTCGACAGCGCGATCGATGCGCAGGCGCACCTCGTCGAACCAGCGGCAGGCCTGGGCGGGCGTGGCGTCCTGGCCTGCCTCGGCCGCCGCGCGGTCGAGCAGCGCCACATAGTCCGGTAGCTCGGTCCTGCGATGCCAGGCGAACCACCGGGTGATCGCGTCGCGCGTGCGCAGCGTTTGATCGCCGTTGAAATCGACGTAGCCGTCGAGCCACCAGTACGCGAATTCCCCGGCCTGCGTGTAAGCCAACCGCAGCGCGCTGCAGCCGCCCAGTGCCAACAGCACACAGGCCGCGATAATTCTCCAACCTCTCAACCACCTGACCATCAGCATGCTGGACATCGTGATCATGGCCGCCGGCAAGGGCACCCGCATGAAGTCGAGTCGGCCCAAGGTGCTGCACACCCTGGCCGGGCGAACCTTATTGCAGCACGTGCTGGCCACGGCCGCCGGTCTGGGGGCGCAAAGACTCATCACGATCACGGGTCATGGCGCCGAGCAGGTGGAGGCGGCCATGCGCTCGGCCTTTCCCGCGGCGCCGCTCGCCTTCGTGCGGCAGGAGCCGCAGCTCGGCACCGGGCACGCCGTGCAGCAGGCGGTGCCGCTGCTCGACGATGCCGGCACCACCCTGATCCTCAACGGCGACACGCCGCTGATCGAGGCGTCGACGGCGCGTGCGCTGGTCGATGCCTGCGACGGCACACGGCTCGCGCTGCTGACCATCGACCTGGCCGACCCCACCGGCTACGGCCGCATCCTCCGTGACGGCGACGGGCGGGGCGAGAAGCTGCTCGGCATCGTCGAGCACAAGGATGCCAGCGCGGAACAGCGCGCCGTCCGCGAGGTCTACACCGGCATGATGGCCGCGCCTACCGCGCTGCTGAAGCGCTGGCTCGCGCGCCTGTCCAACGACAACGCCCAGCGCGAGTACTACCTCACCGACGTGGTCGCGATGGCCGTTGCCGACGGCGTGGCGGTGGTCGCTGCGCAGCCCGCCAGCGAGACCGAGGTGCTGGGCGTCAACAGCCCGCTGCAGTTGGCGGATCTGGAGCGCCGTCTGCAGCGCAAGCAGGCCGAGGCACTGCTCGAGGCCGGCGTGCGGCTGGCCGACCCGGCGCGCTTCGACCTGCGCGGTACCTTGGGCTGCGGCAGCGATGTCGAGATCGACGTCAACTGCGTCTTCGAAGGTCGGGTCGAACTCGGCGACGGCGTGCGCATCGGGGCCCACTGCGTGATCCGCGACGCGCGCATCGCCGCGGGTGCGGTGATCCATCCGTTCACGCACATCGACGGTGCCGAGGTCGGTGCGGGCGCGCTGGTCGGGCCGTTCGCGCGCCTGCGGCCGGGCGCCGAACTGGGCGCCGAGGTGCACATCGGCAACTTCGTCGAAGTCAAGAATTCCACGCTCGCGCGCGGCGCCAAGGCCAACCACCTGGCCTACCTGGGGGATGCGACGGTCGGCGAACGCGTGAACTACGGCGCCGGCAGCATCACCGCCAACTACGACGGCGCGAACAAGCACCGCACCGTGATCGGCGACGACGTGCATGTGGGCAGCAACTGCGTGCTCGTTGCACCGGTCACGCTGGGCGCGGGCGCCACGATCGGCGGCGGCAGCACGATCAGCAAGGACGTGCCGGCTGGGCAACTGGGTGTGGCCCGGGCGCGGCAGACCGTGATCGCAGGCTGGCAACGGCCGCAGAAAAACGCTAGCAGTTGTTACGCCGGTAACGGCGGGCCGAGCGGGCGCGCGGCCTTGCGTGGGCACGGTGGGCGCGCCGGCGGCACAGTTGCAACAGCGGGTTGGAGGATATCGTTCCGGTTGCAGACGCGCCAACTCTGCACGACATGCCGTGACATCGCGCCAGTAGCATCGGAAACCGATGCGACGCCCCAAGATCCCCCATTACTACGGCCGCCTGAAGGTGGCGCCCGACGCGCCGCCCGAAGTGATCCGTGCCGCCTACAAGGCGCTGGTGCAGAAGTACCACCCGATCGCCATCACGGCAGCGTCCGCCATGAGCTGGTGCTGACGGCCTTGAACAAGGCGCAGGACGTGCTGCTCGACCCCGACCGGCGTGCCGCCCACGACCAGTGGATCCGGCGCGAGGAGATCCGCCTGGGTTATCGCGATCCTGAAGATCAACCGGCACCCGGGTTGCGGGTGCGATTGCAGTTGCTGGCGTCCGGCGTGCGGGAGGGCGGCTTGTCGTTCGGGGAAGCCTGGCTCACCTACCTCACCGGCGCCCAGCGCTTGGCGGTCGGTGCCGTCGGCGTGGTGGCCCTGGGGCTCGGTCTCGGTGGCCTGGTGGTGATGCTGTTGCCGCACGACGACGTGCTGAGCGGATTGACGTCGCCGGCCGCGCTGCACAAGTCGCTTTCCGCGGCGGAAGGCGCGGCATCCGCGTCGAACTGAGGAGTGGTCGCCGCGGCGGCGCTCGCCGGTCGGCGCAGCTCACCGCGCGGGCAGCGGCAGTTCGCTGCCGAACTTCGCGCGCTTGATGCTGAAGAAGGCCCGCACGTTGCGCACGTTGGCATCGGCCGTCAGCAGCCGCGCGGTGAAGGCCTGGTAGGCCTCCATGTCGCGCACACCCACCACCAGCATGAAGTCAGGCCCTGGAGAGACCCGCCAGCACTGCTGAACGCTGGCGTCGGCCACGGCGCGTGCCTCGAACGCGTCCAGGCCCTCGCTGGTCTGCACGTCGAGCGTGACCTCGAGCAGCGCATGCAGTTGCGGCAGGCCGGCGTCGGCCAGGCGCTGCGGCGACAACTGGGCGGTCACGCGCTCGATCAATCCCAGCGCATGGAAGCGTCGGACGCGGCGGTGCGTGGTGGCCGTGGCCACGTGGACCTCGGCCGCCAGCGCCTGATTCGAGAGCGACGCGTCGCGCTGCAGTTGCGCGAGCAGCCGGAGGTCGAGGGGATCCAGCGTGATCTTGTTCACGAAATAAATTATATCTAATTAAATAAATTTTGCTCTAAATTTTCATTGTAGAAAGTTTTGAGATTTTTATGCCGTTTCATGATGAATTTAGAAAGCATATTTGTTGCTGCCGTCCCTAGGATGCGCCATCCACAGCTCAGCAAGGCCATCTCATGTGCGGCATCGTCGGCGCGGTAGGCGCGCGCAACATCGTCCCCATCCTCGTCGAAGGCCTGAAGCGGCTCGAGTACCGGGGCTATGACTCCTGCGGAGTCGCGGTGCATCAGGACGGCGCGCTGCGCCGCAGCCGCAGTACGTCGCGCGTTGCGGAACTCGACGTGCAGGTGGCCGCCGACGCAGTGCAGGGAACGACCGGCATCGCCCACACGCGCTGGGCCACGCACGGTGCGCCGGCGGTGCACAACGCCCACCCGCATTTCTCCAGCGGCCCGGGCGCCGATGCTGCGCGGCCGGCGCGTATCGCCCTCGTGCACAACGGCATCATCGAGAACCATGACGACCTGCGCGCCGAACTGCAGGCGCGCGGCTACGTCTTCGCGAGCCAGACCGACACCGAGGTCATCGCCCATCTGATCGATTCGCTGTACGACGGCGACCTGTTCGACGCCGTGCAGCAGGCCACGCAGCGGCTCAAGGGCGCCTACGCCATCGCCGTGTTCTGCCGCGACGAACCGCACCGCGTGGTGGGTGCGCGAGAAGGCTCGCCGCTGATCCTGGGCGTGGGGCAGGGCGAGAGCTTCCTCGCGTCGGACGCCATGGCGCTGGCCGGCGTGACCGACCAGATCGTTTACCTGGAAGAGGGCGATGTGGTCGACCTCCAACTCGGCAAGCACTGGATCGTGGCGCGCAATGCAACGACCGGCCGCCACGAGCGCGTGCAGCGCGAAGTGCGCACCGTGCATGCCCACACCGGCGCGGCCGAACTCGGGCCTTATCGCCACTACATGCAGAAGGAGATCTTCGAGCAGCCGCGCGCCATTGCCGACACGCTCGAAGGCGTGCAGGGCATCGTGCCGGAGCTGTTCGGCGACGGCGCGCACCGCGTGTTCAAGGAGATCGACTCGGTGCTGATCCTGGCCTGCGGCACCAGCTACTACGCCGGCTGCACCGCCAAGTACTGGCTGGAGTCCATCGCGCAGATTCCGACGCAGGTGGAAGTGGCCAGCGAATACCGCTACCGCGACAGCGTACCCAACCCCAAGACGCTGGTCGTCACCATCACGCAGAGCGGCGAGACCGCCGACACGCTGGCCGCGCTGAAGCATGCCCGCTCGCTGGGCATGAAGCACACGCTCACCGTATGCAACGTGGCCACCAGCGCGATGGTGCGCGAGTGCTCGCTGGCCTACATCACGCGGGCGGGCGTCGAGATCGGCGTGGCCTCCACCAAGGCCTTCACCACGCAGCTGGCGGGCCTGTTCCTGCTCACACTGATGCTGGCCAAGACCCGTGGGCGCCTGAGCGAGGACGCCGAGGCCGGGCACCTGAAGGCACTGCGCCACCTGCCGGTGGCGCTGCAGGCCGTGCTGGCGCTCGAGCCCCAGGTCATGGCCTGGGCGGAAGAGTTCGCCCGCAAGGAGAACGCGCTCTTCCTGGGCCGCGGGCTGCATTACCCGGTGGCGCTGGAAGGCGCGCTCAAGCTCAAGGAGATCAGCTACATCCACGCCGAGGCCTACCCGGCCGGCGAGCTGAAGCACGGCCCGCTCGCGCTGGTGACCAGCGCGATGCCGGTCGTCACCGTGGCGCCGCACGACGCGTTGCTCGAGAAGCTCAAGAGCAACCTGCAGGAAGTGCGCGCACGCGGCGGCGAGCTGTTCGTGTTTGCCGATGCGGACACGCGGATCGAAAGCAGCGAAGGCGTGCACGTGATCCGCATGCCCGAGCACTACGGCGCCTTGTCGCCGCTACTGCACGTGGTGCCGCTGCAGCTGCTGGCCTATCACACAGCCTGCGCGCGGGGAACCGATGTCGACAAGCCGCGCAACCTCGCGAAGAGCGTGACGGTGGAGTGATAGAACGAGGCGCCGTCGCTGGCGTGACTCCTCATTGCTTTCTCCGGTGCCGCGGCTGAAGATCGACCCGACGAGGGGATCTGCCGGCGGAGGGCGCGCGATGGGAAGCAAGGAATCGGTTGCCACGCTGAGTGGCCTGCTGGTGGCAACGGCACTGGTCCTTCTGCCGGCGCTTCGCGTCTCCGCGGCTGAAAACGGCTCAGGGGCAGCGCGTGATGGCGGTGCGCTCGTCATGGCCAGCTGCGTGGAGGGCAGTCCGCCGCTGGTCTTCGCCAGGGGCGACCCGCGCGCGCTGCTGGATCCCGAAGATCGCGAACGATTCCAGGGCGCGGCCTTGTCGCTCTACCGTGTGCTCGACCGCAGCGCGTTCGCGCCGGTGCAGATCATGCTGTGGGACAAGGGGCCGGGAGAGTGGGTGTACGTGAGCGTGCTGCCGGTCGACGGCGATGCGCAGCGGTCGTGTTTCACGGCCACCTTCACCGCCGAACCCTTCGAGTTCACGCCCGCGCTGATCCGCAAGTACTTTCCGGGCGCAGGCCGCACCTGATGCGAGGTCCGATCGGATGGGCCGCGCCGTGCGCGGTTTCTCGGCCGAGGAGACAATGCAGAGGTTGGCGGGCCAGTCAACGCAGCGCGACGGCTCGAAACGGGAGCCGGGTCATTCGGGTTGACCTCAGCGTGCTGCAGTGATGTTTTGGTACACAGTGGGCGGTGTGCCTCTCCCGGCACGGCTCTCGGCAGCGCTCTGCGCCGACGGCAGGTTTTCGTGTGGCACCCGTGGCCCGCATGGCGGCCACAGCCCCTACAACAGAGACAGTTTTTCTCAGTGGAGTGATCGATGCCTGGCTTGCTGCCGAACGTGGACCCGGAGGGTTTGCTCGAGTACTCGGTGGTCTACACCGACCGTGCCCTCAACCACATGTCCCAGAGTTTCCAGGGGGTCATGCGCGACATCTCGGCCACGCTCAAGCGCGTCTACAACGCGAAGTCGGCCGTCGTCGTGCCCGGCAGCGGCACCTTCGGCATGGAGGCGGTGGCGCGACAGTTCGCTACCGACCGCAAGGTTCTGGTCATCCGCAACGGCTGGTTCAGCTACCGGTGGACGCAGATTCTCGACATGGGCCGCATCGCTTCCGACGCCACGGTGCTGAAGGCTCGCCGCACCGGGCCGGGCGCGCAGGCGCCCTTCGCGCCGGTGCCGATCGACGAGGTGGTGGCCACGATCCGCGCGGAGCGTCCGGCGGTCGTGTTTGCGCCGCACGTCGAGACCTCGGCCGGGATGATCCTGCCCGATGGCTACCTGCGCGCCGTGGCCGACGCCGTGCACGAGGTCGGCGGGCTGTTCGTGCTGGACTGCATTGCATCGGGCACCTTGTGGGTCGACATGCAGGCGACCGGTGTCGACGTGCTGGTCAGCGCGCCCCAGAAGGGTTGGAGCGGGTCGCCCTGCTGTGCGCTGATCGCGATGAGCGCTCTGGCGCGCGAGCGCATCGACGGGACGCAGAGCACCAGCTTCGCCTGCGACCTGCGCAAGTGGCTACAGATCATGGAGGCCTACGAGGCCGGTGGCTACGCCTATCACGCCACGATGCCGACCGATTCGCTGGCCCGCCTGCGCGATGTGATGCGCGAGACCGAGGCCTATGGCTTCGAGAAGGTGCGCGCGGAACAGCAGCAACTGGGCGAGCAGGTGCGTGCGCTGCTGGTGCGCAAGGGCCTGCGCAGCGTGGCGGCCGAAGGCTTCCAGGCGCCCTGCGTGGTGGTCAGCTACACCGAGGACCCGGCCATCCAGTCGGGGCAGAAGTTCCTCGGGCTGGGCCTGCAGGTGGCCGCCGGCGTGCCCTTGCAGTGCGACGAGGGGGCCGACTTCCGGACCTTCCGCATCGGCCTGTTCGGTCTCGACAAGCTGCATCACATCGAGCGCACGGTCCGTCACCTCGACGAGGCGCTGACCCGCATCCTCTAGCCGATGGATCGGCGCTGCACCGTGCCGGAGCGTCCGGCATGAAGAGCCGGTCGACCGGCGGCCTGGTCTACTCGACCGAACTCGGCCGGACCTGCCCGGCCTGCCGCCAGGCGATCGCCCAGTGCGCCTGCCGCAGCGCCGGCGCCGTGCCGGCCACCGACGGCATCGTTCGCGTCTCGCGCGAAACCAAGGGTCGCAACGGCAAGGGCGTCACGCTCGTCAAGGGCTTGGGGCTGGAGCCGGCCGCGCTGGCTCAACTGGGCAAGCAGTTGAAGGCCGCCTGTGGATCGGGCGGCACGACGAAGGACGGGGTGATCGAGGTGCAGGGCGATCACTGCGAACGCGTGATCGGTTGGCTCCAGGCCCGCGGACATACGGTCAAGCGCGCCGGCGGCTGACCGACCGCGACGCCGGGCGGTCGCTCACCGGCCTCACATGGCCATGTTCATGATGTCGGTGTAGGCCTGCACCAGCTTGTTGCGCACCTGCAGCGTCGCCTGGAAGCCGATCTGGGCCTTCTGCATCGCGACCATCGTTTCTTCCAGCGAGACCGACGAGTTGCCCAGCTGAACCTGCTTCTGCAGCTCGGTGGCCTGGTTCTGTGCGGAACTCACCGACTTCAGCGCGGCGCTGAAGCTGGTCTGGAAGCTCGCCGGCTCCACGCCCTGCGACTGCGTGGCCAGGCGCACGCGCTCGGCCACCTGCGGCATCCCGGCGCGGGCGGCGGCTTGGGCAAAGTCGAAGGGCTTGAGCTTCACGTCCATGGGGAAGGATCGTAGCCAGGGGCTCGCGGCGCAATGGAGGGAACTGGCGGGATTTGGCCGGCCTGTTCGCCGCTTTTCCGGCTCAAGGGTAACGAAACAATGCCGAGGCGCCGATGGGAATGGTCCCGTCGCGCTTTTCGACCCACGATCCGACACGGACACGCCGCGACGCCCGACCCCTGCCGATGGACACCGCACTTGCCCCCGTGAATTCCCTGCCGCTCACGCCGGCCAACGCCGACGGCTTCGGCTCGCGCCTCGCCGCGCTGCCCGCCGGCCGCAAGTTCACGCTCGGTATCGGCCTGGCCGCGCTGGTGGGCATCGCCTTCGCGATGTCGATGTGGTCCTCGCAGGGCAACTACAAGGTGCTGTACGCCGGCCTGTCCGACAAGGACGGCGGCGCGATCCTGGCCCAGCTGTCGACGATGAACGTGCCCTACAAGCACGCCGACGGCGGCGCCGCGATCCTGGTGCCGGCCGACAAGGTGCACGACGTTCGCCTGAAGCTGGCCTCGGCCGGCCTGCCCAAGGGCTCGATCGTCGGCTTCGAGCTGATGGACAACGCCAAGTTCGGCCAGACGCAGTTTCAGGAGCGCCTGACCTTCCAGCGCGGCCTCGAAGGCGAGCTGACCCGCTCGATCGGTGCGCTGGCTGCGGTGCAGAGCGCCCGCGTTCACCTGGCGCTCCCCAACCAGAACGGCTTCTTCCGCGAACAGCAGAAGCCCAGCGCCTCGGTGTTGCTGACGCTGCACCCCGGCCGCACGCTCGACCGCACGCAGATCGCCGGCATCGTCCACCTCGTGTCGTCGAGCGTTCCCGAGATGGACCCGAAGGCGGTGACCGTGCTCGACGCCACCGGCGCGCTGATCTCCGGCGCCGGCGATGCCGGTTCGGCGGGTGGCCTGGATGCCCAGCAACTGCAGTACGTGGGCCAGATCGAGGGCAACTACACCAAGCGCGTGTTCGACATCCTCGAGCCGGTGCTGGGCCGCGACAACCTGCGTGCCCAGGTCACCGCTGAAGTCGATTTCTCGCAGACCGAGTCCACCTCCGAGGCCTATGCGCCGAACCAGGGCCTGGGCGCCGACGGCAAGCCGGCCGCGGCCACGCTGCGCAGCCACCAGGTCAGCGAAGCCAGCGGCGGCGGCAGCGCCACGCCGGCTGGCGTGCCCGGCGCCGCCAGCAACCAGCCGCCGGTG